>DAIDIH010000397.1 GCA_027459465.1 Bryobacterales bacterium
ATGAGCGCGAAGACGGGGGCGGTGACGTAGCGCATGGCTTCGATCAGCAGGATCTGGCGTTTGTGGCGTTCGAGGCGGCTGGGAGCGAAGACGTAGGGGAGGGCTTCGGCGGTGTAGAGTTTGCCGGCGAGCGGCGGCGGATGATAGAGCGGGGTGGCAGTGACTCCGTTGAAGTGCTGGAGGCGCGCGGCGACGGTTTGGGAGTTGGCGAAGCGGCGGGGAATGGCGGCGAGGTGCTCGGTGTCGAGGCGGCAAATAAGGGCGCGGAGTTCTTCGGCTTCCGGCGTATGCGGGGTGTGTGATTCCCACTCGTCGTAGACGGAGCGGTGTTGATGCAGCAGCCAGAGCGTTTTTTCCGGGTGTTTCAGGTAGTAGGCGGGGAAGCGGAGGCAGATGACGCGATCAGGGGTGGGGACGCCGAGGCAGGTGAAGTCTTCGTTGAGCCACTGTTGGACGCCGTGCCGCACGGCATGTTCGGGCTGGAAGCGGAACGGCATGGTGACAACGTCGGCAACGTGACCGGCGCGCTGGAGAGCGGCGCGGAGGCCGGCGGCGTGGGCTTCGGAGCCGCCCTCGACGAAGGGGGTGCGAACGGTCGCGATGGCGATTCTCAATCGGCGCTCCGGCGCGCGGCTTCGAGGGCTTCGACTCTGCGCTCGAGTTCGAGGAGCGCCTCGCGGTTGGCCTTGTTGAATGCGACGCGGGCGGTCTGGCGCTCGAGTTCGGCGACGGATGATTTATCGGCTTTGGCCTCCATGGGGCCGACCAATTCGAGGCGGAAGACGCGATGGACTTCGGCGAAGCGGTGCTCGATGGAGGATTCCAGCCGGCCCAGGTTTGCTTCGAGGGCGGGGAGATTGAGAACGAGGGCGGCGATGCGCAACAGGGGTCCGGCGACGGGGAGACGGAAGAGGCGCTCGCGGCGCAGGGCTGCGTCGAGGCCGGGCACGGGGACACCGCGCGCGCGGCCTTCGCCGGAGTGACTTACAGCGGCGATGAGATCGAGCTTGGAGAGGTTACCGGAGTGGAGGCGATCCGCGTAGGAGGCCGCAGCGTCGCGTTCGGGTTCGCGGCCGAGTAACTCGCGGTAAGTGAGCCGGACCAGGGTTTCGTCGTGAAAAGCGAGGAATCGGGAGAGCGGGAGCGGGCGTGGCTCGGACTCGAGATCCGGTGGAAGCGGGGCAAGTAAGTTGCGATGGCTGGTATCGGGGTCGGCGGCGGGGGCGGCCGTGGGGGGCTTGCGCGCGGCGGCTTCGTCGCGTACGCGCTGAATTAAAGAGTCCAGATCGAGGGGTTTCGTCCCTAGAGGGTGCATGGGGGCCACAGAACGCTTTCTCATTATAGTGAGCCGGACGGACGGCTGTTGTGGAGGGGCGGGGATCTTTATAATGGAGTCACGCGCCCGTAGCTCAGCTGGATAGAGCGATTGACTTCGAATCAATAGGCCGGGGGTTCGAGTCCCTCCGGGCGCGCCACTTCACTTAGGTGGCAGCCCGAACTTCCTAGGACTTAGGTTCTAGTCTTGCGGCTGGTGCGGTTAATTCTTATTGCAGCGAAGCCCAGGCAACGTATAATTAGGCAGGACTGCGACGCCCCAAAGGTCGCAGGAATCCCCAATGGCTAGGGGTCGGCTGCAGCGCAGACTTACTCTTTGAGTTGATTCAACATGGCAGGACCAGGCGAGGCCGTTTATCGGATCCTGATCGCTGCGCCGGAGTCGGAGCGGGAGAGGAAGCTTCGGGCGGCGCTTTCAGCAAGGTCGGGCTGTACGATCGAGATCGAGGCGGCACACACGGCTCAGCAACTCGCGGCGCTTTCCGGGCAGCGGTTTGACGCATTGATCGTCGATCCGGCTATCGGGAAAGAACAGGTGCTTGCAGATTTGTTCGGGGCATCGGGCGGCGACGTCGCGCGGGTGTTTTTGCTTGCCGAGAGCGGACTGGAAGGGCGGAGAGGGGGTTCACCGATCCGATTCGAGGAGGGCGAACCGGACCTGGAACCTCTGTGGAAGGCGCTTGTGGCGAGCGCAACCCCGGAGGGAAGCGACCCCCTGCTCGACAGCGTCGAGCGGCAGATGGGCGATCTGGTGTGGCATTTTCGCGACGCCCTCCTGGTGTACGACGTTGGCGCGAGGCGGGTGGTGTATGCGAGTCCCGCGTTTGAGAAGATCTGGCAGACTTCGCGGTCGGCGGTGATCGGGGACGGCGAGTTGTGGATCAACACGTTCGTTCCGGAGGAACGCAGGCAGGTGCGGGAAGCCGTCGCGGCAGCGGCGGCGGGGCATACCCAATCGCTGGAGTGCCGGATTACGCGGCCCGGGGGAGGCGTGGGGTGGATCTCGCTTCGCCTCGTTTCGTGGCGGGATTGCGGGCTAAAGGGGGGGCGGCTTTCGGCCGTGGCCTCCGATATCACGGCGCACAAGGAAGCCGAGGCGGCATTGCGCGCGGAGAAGGAGAGGCACCGCGAGCACGAGCGAAGGTACCGGCTGCTGTTTGAGAACAGCCCGTTGCCGATGTTCCTCTACGACGTCGAGACGCTGGGCTACATCGAAGTGAACGACGCGGCGGTGGAAAAGTACGGGTATTCGCGGGAAGAGTTTCTCCGGATGACGGTGCTGGACATCCGGCCGGAGGAAGAGCGGGAGCGTCTCAAGGAGGCGCTTCGGACTCTCGGCTCGGGCGTGCAGCATTTGGGCGACTGGCGTCACCAGTTGAAGGACGGGCGGCTGATCGACGTCGAGATTCTGACGGAGACGATAGAGGTGGAGGAAGGCCGCAAGGCGGTGCTGGTGGCGTCGATTGACGTAACCGAGCAGCGGCGGACGAAGCGGCGCGAGGAGTGCGAGCGGGAGGTGACGGCGATTCTGGCCGAGGCGGAGACGGTGAAGGAGGCGGTACCAGGCGTGCTGCGCGCCTTGGGAGAGCGCCTGGGCTTCGAGTATGCGGCAGGATGGTCGGCGCCGGTGCATGGGGACCGGTTCGGCTCCGCGTACTTCTGGGCGAGCGAGGGGTTTCCAGCGGTGGATCCGTATACGGCGTTGTCGCCTTCGGATGGATTTCTCGAGAAGGCAATTGCGACGCGGGCTCCGGTGTGGGTGACCGATTTTTCGCAGGAGCCGGAGTTCGCCAGGCGGCTGGTGAGCCTGGGCCTGCGATCCGGAGCGATGCTCCCGGTGTCGGCGGGCGCCAGCGACTGGGCGGCGATAGCGGTGTTCTGCAAGAACTGCCGGCCGCTCGATGAAGGGTTGCGGCGGCTGCTGGAGAGCGTTGCGGCGAGGCTGGGTCAGTTCATCGAGCGGAAGCGGGCCGAGGACACGCAGCGCAGCCACGACGAGCGGACGCGGCTGATCATGGAGAACGCGCTCGACGCGGTGATTGAGACGGATGTTGCGGGCCGGGTGACGCGTTGGAACGCACAGGCTGAGCGGATCTTCGGCTGGTCGAAGGAGGAAGTGCTGGGCCGGCCGCTGACGGAGACGATCATTCCGCCGGAGGCGGGGCCACTGCACAACGCGGGCCTCGCGCGGTTTCCCGAGACCGGCGGCGGACCGATGCTGAACCGGAGGGTTGAGGTAACGGCGCTTCGCCGGGACGGCACGCGGTTTCCAATCGAGCTGTCGATTACCGCAATTCAGACCCGCTCGGAGTGGAGCTTCAATGCGTTCGTGCGCGACATCTCGACGAGGAAAGCGGCGGAGCAGCGGCTTCAAAACCAGAGCGCGCTGCTCGAGGCGATTCTCGGGCACATCGGCGACGGCGTATTGGTGGCGGACCGCTTCGGAAAGCTTCTGCTGGTAAACGAGGCGGCGGACCGGCTATGTGGATTCGCCGTGGAGCGGGAGGCAGGGCAGCGGGCGCGCACGATGGGACTGTACCATCCGGACCGGCGCACGCCGCTCCAGGAAGACGAACTGCCGAGTTGCCGGGCCGCGCGCGGGGAGAGCGTGGACGATATGGAGATCTACGTCTCCAACGGGGCGCATCCGGAGGGACGATGGCTGCTTTGCAATGCGCGGCCGGTGTCGATTGACGGCGGAGATCCGGTGGCGGGGGTGGTGGTGATGCGCGACAACACGCTCCGCAAGAACGCCGAGGAGGCGATGCGGACCGCGAAGGAGGCGGCCGAGAGCGCGAACCGCACGAAGAGCGAGTTTCTTGCCAATGTCAGCCACGAGTTGAGGACTCCGTTGAATGGCATTCTCGGAATGCTGCAATTGGCGCTCAGTTCGGAGCTGACGCCGGAACAGCGGGAGTTCCTGAATCTGGCGCGGGCGGCGGCGGAGAATCAGCTTGCCGTGGTGAACGACATTCTGGATTTCGCCAAGATCGAGTCCGGACGGTTTGAGATTCGCCCGTCGGTATTCGACCTGCGGGAGCAGTTGAGGACATCTTTGGGGACGCTGGCTGTGCGCGCGGCGCGGAAGGGGCTCGAGTTTTCGATCGAGGAGGATCCGGACGTGCCCTCGACCTTGCTGGGCGATCCGGTGCGTCTGCGTCAGGTGCTGCTGAACCTGGTGGGGAACGCGGTGAAGTTCACGGACACGGGTTCAATCCGCGTTCGCACGGCGGTGGAATCGAGGGGGTTCGACGGCGTGGTGCTGGGCTTCTCGGTGCAGGATACCGGCATCGGGATCGCGGCCGATAAACTCGATTTGATTTTCGAGCCGTTCGCACAAGCCGACGGTTCTCTGACGCGGCGGTACTCCGGGACCGGGCTGGGACTGACGATCGCCGCCGAACTGGTGAAGCGCATGGGAGGCGCGATCCGGGTAGAGAGCGAAGCCGGGAAAGGAAGCTGCTTCCAGTTCACGGCAAGGTTCGGCGTGGTGTCTGAGCAGGAGGCGGCCAGCGCTGCCACCCCGGCGCCCGCGCCCGCGGCGCCGATCTGGACCGGCCGGCCGCTGCGCGTTTTGCTGGCCGAGGACAATCCGGTGAACCAGCGATTGATTATCCGGCTGCTCGAGGCCGAAGGACACCACGTGCTGGCGGCTTCGGACGGACAGGTTGCGTTCGAGGCGTATGCCAACGGGACGACGCCGTTCGACGTGGCGCTGGTGGATCTGCAGATGCCGGCCCTGGACGGATTCGGCCTGACCGCCTCGATCCGGCAGCACGAGCGGGCTCTGGGTCGCCGCCTGCCGATCGTGGCGCTCACGGCCCACGCCACCGGCGATTACCGCGAGCGTTGTCTGGCGGCGGGGATGGATGATTATCTGGCGAAGCCGTTTCAGGCGAGGCAACTGTTGGAGGCGATTGGAAGGGTTCTCCTGGTACAGGCGTCCGGACGATGAGGCGTCAAGGAGGAATGCCGCGACTCAACAATTCCGGCCGTTGTTGCGTCAAGACTATTTGAGGACCGCCGCGCTTGTTGTGTGTTTCGCCGCCTTTCCGGCGGGGATTTTAGGCCAGATCACCGTGGCCTCGGTTACAGATGCGGCCAGTTACGGACCGAGGGTGGCGCCGGGGTCGCTGGCGACGGTTTTTGGCACGAGCCTGGCAGGCTCGACGGCTTCGGCGAGCGGCCTTCCCTTGCCGACGACGCTAGGCGGGACGCGGGTGTTAATCAACGGGGCGGCGGTGCCGCTGCTTTACGCGAGCCCGACGCAGATCAATTTTCAGGTGCCGCGCACGCTGGCGGCAGGCACGGCTTCGCTGATTGTGGCTTCGACCTCCGGCGGGGCGAGCGCGGCATTTCCGTTCCTGGTTACGCCGGAGGCGCCCGCGCTATTCCAGGACAGCTCGAACAATGCGGCGGCGCAGAGTACCAGCTACCAGGCGATCACGCCGAAGAATCCCGCGGCGGCGGGGTCAACGGTGATCGTGTATCTGACGGGGATCGGTCCGGTAAATAACCCGGTGGCGGATGGAGCATCGGCGCCGGCTTCTCCGCTGGCGCAGGCGACAACGAAGTATTCGGCGAGCATCGGCGGGGTAAGTGCCAAGGTGGGTTTCCTGGGACTTTCGCCGGGCTTTGCCGGTCTGGCGCAGGCCAACATCGAAGTGCCGTCGACGCTGGCCACCGGGACGTATCCGCTGACAGTGACCATCGGCGGATTGGTCAGCGCATCGGCGCAGCTAGCGGTGACCGGTTCCGGCACGGCGCCGGCTCCGGTGCTGTCGCTGACCTCGAAAGCTCCTTTCGCAAACGGTCTGACGAGCAGCGTGAATGTGCTTGACACGCTGGCCTACGTCTGTTCGCCGCAGCGGATCTCGATTGTCGATCTGACATCGTTCTCTTACGTGGGTGAGTTCGGCGATGCGACGCTGCTCGGCGGCGGCGGCATCTGCGCCCTGAACAACGCGACCGGATCGCCGATTCTGGTGGACGCGATCCAGATCTCCGGGGTCGCATCTTATCTCGTCTATAGCGTGGCGTCGCCGCTGCAGCCGGTGTTCCTGGCCCAGCCGCCGCTCTACAGCAATCCGAGCTCGGCCATTGCGCTGCAGAACGTAACGAGCCTGAGCTTTACGGGCCCGTATTCGGTTTCGACGACGAACTGGTACACGTTCGATAACAAGCTGAACATCACGAAGCAGTACGGGGATTTTTTCACTTTCGCGTTCAACAGCCCGACTTATCCGGCGGTTCTTTCGTTTCTGAACCTGACTACGGGATTCCCGGCAAGTTCGGAAAACAGTCCGAAGCCGAATGGGCTGGTAGTGCCACAGAATCAGCTTTACAGCCCGATCGCGGCGTACATTTGCGGGACGACGGCGCTGAACACGACGACGGGCAACGCTTTGCTTACCGTTGTGGATCTGTCGAACATCTCGCTGCCGACGCCGGTGGTGCAGTTAGTGACGAGTTCCGCGGCGGTGTTTACGGGCTTCGGGTATCAGTTCGCGCTGCCCGGCGAGCCGAACCTGCTGCTGATCACGGGGAACACGGCGAACATCCGGAACCCTGGGATCGTCGATGCGGCGACGGGAGGGGCGAACTTCGCCTACACCGGCAATCTGACGCTGACGACGGCGTATCTGACAAATACCGGTACGGCGGCGGACTTTGAAAACATCACGTCAATCGGCACGACGGTGACTAACATTCAGACCAACGGCACTTACTATGTGCAGGGCCTGGGCGGGCAGTTTTTCGCGCTGGTGACGCAGCCTCCGGCGACGGACCTGAACGGGCCGGCGACGCTGATGATCGTGGACGCGCGGACCGTTTCGAGTCCGGTGGTATATCCAGTCGCGACGGCTTGGGGACTAAGCAGCATTCTGGTGCTCACGGATGGGACGACCGAGTATCTGCTGGCGCCGACATCGCAGGGTCTGAGCGTATACACCGTGACGTTGCCGCAGTGAAAGCTCCGTAACTTTCCTGGTACAGTCTACGCCATAGGTAGATCTCTATGACGCGTCTGCTGATCTGGTTCCTTGCTCCTGCGCTGGCTCTGCCCGGCGTGCCTTCCTTGATCGCGATCCGGGGCGCGCATGTCGTTCCGGTGAGCGGGCCCGAGATGGCGCAAGCCACGGTGGTTGTGCGCGACGGCGTCATTGAAGCCGTGGGGCCGAGCGTGGCGATTCCGCAAGGGGCGTGGGTGATCGACGGCAAGGGGCTGACGGTGTATCCGGGGTTTGTCGATGCGCTCGACGATGCGGGAATCCCGGCGCCCGCGGCGGCGGTAGGGCCACGTCCCGGAGCGGGCGCTGCTCCTGCGCCGCCGCCGGCGCGTGGGCCGGAGGATCGGCCTTCGACGGAAAGCTGGCTCCGGGCGGCCGACCTGGTACGGCCCCACGGGCCGCATGTACACGAGTTGCGCGGCGCGGGGTTCACGACAGCGGTCTCGTTTCCGGCGCAGGGTATCTTCGCCGGGCAGGGAGCGGTGATCGACTTAGGCGGCGAAAGGGCGGGGGACATGGTGGTGGAGACGCCGGCGGGTGAGTACATCACCACCGGGACGCGCGGCTTTGGCAGTTATCCCGGATCGTTGATGGGCGTTATCGCCTACATCCGGCAACTTTATCTGGACGCGGGCTACTACAAGACGGTGCGGGCGGCGTACGACCAGCATCAGGCGGGTGTGCCGAGGCCGGCTTACGACCGGGCGATTGAGGGCGTGCTCGAGAGCCCGCGCATCCTGCTCCCGGCGGGAAGGCTGGTGGAGATGGACCGCATGATCCGGTTCGGGAAGGAACTGGGCCAGAAGACGGTGCTGTACGGGATGGCGGAAGGATATCGCGCGGGGGATCTGCTAAAGAGAGCGAATGTGCCGGTGCTGGTGAATCTGAACTGGCCGGAGGCTCCGCGCGACGGGGACCCGAACGCGTACGTGACGCTTCGCACGCTGGAGGTGCGGCAGAATGCGTCCTCAACGGCAGCGGTGCTTGCGAAAGCGGGCGTGCAGTTTGCGTTTTATTCGGGCGGGTTGACGACACGGACGGCGCTGGTGCGGGCGATGCGGCGGGCGTTGGACGCGGGCTTGGGCCGGGCGGACGCGGTCCGCGCCATGACGCTTGCGCCGGCCGAGATTTACGGCGTGGCCGACAGGCTGGGGACGATCGAGAAAGGCAAGATCGCGAACTTGACGGTGACCGACGGGGATTGGTTCGAGGAGAAGACAAAGGTGAAGTTCGTGCTTGTGGACGGGAAGAAATACGAACCGGAGCCGGAGATGCCGCCACCCGCGGGCAATGGACGCGGGCGCGGGCCGGGGGTGGCGAAATGAGAGCGCTGGCAGCGGCCGTGGGGTTGATAGGTTTTGCGGGGCTCTCGGTGCGGGCGGAGACGATGGTGATCCGCAACGCGACGATCCTCACGGTGACGAAGGGCACGATTCAGACCGGTTCGATTCTGATTCGCGACGGCAAGATCGCGGAAGTGGGCGAGACGGTGGACACGCCCACAGGCGCGACGGTGATGGATGCGGCGGGACTGTACGTGATGCCCGGCATCATCGACTGCCACTCGCACATCGCGACGGAGGCGATCAACGAAGGCAGCGTGTCGGTGTCGTCGATGGTGGGGATTCCGGACACGCTGAATCCGGAGGACATCCACATCTACGACGCGCTGGCTGGGGGCGTAACGACGGCGAACATTCTGCATGGGAGCGCGAACGCGATCGGCGGGAAGACGGTGGTGATCAAGATGCGGTGGGGCAAGACCGCGTCGGAATTGCCGTTTGCCGGGGCGCTGCCGGGGATCAAGTTCGCTCTCGGAGAGAATCCGAAGCGGCAGGGCAATCCGTCGGTTTTTCGCAGCACGAATCTGCGGTATCCGGCGACGCGGATGGGCGTGGCGGACACGATTCGCGAGGCGTTCAACGAGGCGAAAATTTATCAGGCGAAGTGGAACGACTATCGCGCGGCGGTGGCGCGCGGGGAGAAGGCAATTCCGCCGCGGCGGGACCTGAAGCTGGATCCGCTGGTGGAGGTGCTTGAAGGCAAGCGGCTGGTGCACGCGCACTGCTACCGGGCCGATGAGATTCTGATGCTGCTGAAGATCGCCGACGATTACGGCTTCAAGATCCGCACGCTGCAGCACGTGCTGGAAGGCTACAAGGTGGCCGA
>DAIDIH010000398.1 GCA_027459465.1 Bryobacterales bacterium
TTTGCGGGGCTGTACATCGACCGCTGGGGCTATGCGGACCAAGCCGCCTCGCTGGAGGGACAGTTGCGAGCCGAACTTCAAATGAGTCCGATGGTAAGCACCGACCGGCGGTTCGCCTTTTACGATATCGCGAAAGCGCCAAAGGGCCTCTTGGAGGCTGCCCACCGCACTATCGTTCCGTTGCCCGTGTCGTTTCTTCCGGACTTTTATGACCTTGAAGTTGCAGATGGAAAGGAGTGGCGGTGGTGTAACCGGCACGGGCAGATTGCGATTGCTAATGGCAAGCCGCTTCCAGTCCGCGCCAGACTCTCACTTCGGGCCGTGAGCGGATACCCAACTCCTTCTCAACTTACGATCAAGACTGCTTCAGGGGCTACCCGTTTTCCCATCACGGCCGCCGGAACCCCAATTTCACTCGAGATGCTTCTCAATCCGGGCGCGACCTTCGTCTATTTGTCAGCGGACGCGCCACGGGTTCAGACGGCGCCCACGGACATTCGTGAGCTCCATTTTCGCGTTGAAGATGTCGCCGTCACACCAGAATGATGACTGTCTCCGGGTTTCGACACGCCGAGCTTCAAGTGGATCTCTTCTCCACGGCGGGGTGGTCTAGATGAAGGCAGTCATCCTTTGCGGAGGACTAGGGACGCGGCTTCGGGAAGAGACCGAGTTTCGCCCGAAGCCGATGGTTCCCATCGGAGAACGGCCGATCCTTTGGCACATCATGAAGTTGTTTTCTCACGCTGGTGTGCAGGATTTCGTGTTGTGCCTCGGATATCGCGGCAACTCCATCAAGGAGTATTTCTTGAATTATGAAGCGATGAACAATGACTTCACGATCTGCCTCGGCACGCAGCAGGCGATCCGCTTTGAAAACGCCCACAAGGAACAGGATTTTCGAGTGACGCTCGCGGACACGGGGCCGGCTACGATGACGGGAGGGCGTATCCGGCGTGTCCGGAAATATGTTCCCGATGAGACATTCCTGGTTACCTATGGAGACGGCCTTGCGAACGTGCCTATCCAACGCCTCATCGAGTTTCACAAATCGCACGGAAAGACCGCGACCATAACGGTGGTGCGGCCGACTTCGCGGTTCGGATTGGTGGACCTGGGAGCTAGAAGCCAGGTGCGGAGCTTTACCGAGAAGCCCCAGGCCGATACCTGGATCAACGCCGGCTTCATGGTGTTCGAGCCGGCGATTTTCGACTTGCTCGAGGGCGACTCGACGGTGCTCGAGCGTGAGCCTCTGGAGACGTTGTCGAAGGCGGGTGAGTTGATGGCCTACCAGCACGACGGGTTCTTCCAGGCCATGGACACGTACCGGGAGTTTCAGCTCCTCAACGAGATGTGGGAATCTGGGAACGCACCGTGGAAAATCTGGGACTAACACACCTCGCGTCCGGGACCGGCGAGTCTTCCTTTTGGCGGGATCGTCCGGTGTTCGTGACGGGAGCGACTGGACTGGTTGGGAGTTGGCTTACCGGGCGTCTGTTATCGGCGGGTGCGCCGGTGGTTTGCCTGGTTCGGGACCGGGTCCCGCAGTCGGAGTTTTTTCGGGCTGGATACGTCGACCGGGTTTCCACAGTCCGGGGATGTGTCACGGATCAGGCGTTGCTCGAACGGGTGCTGGGCGAGTATGAGATCGACACGGTATTTCACCTTGCGGCACAGACCATCGTCGGCATCGCGAACCGGAATCCAGTCTCTACGTTTGAGTCCAACATCCGCGGCACATGGGCTCTGCTCGAGGCGTGCCGGCGAAGTCCGATGGTGAAGCAGATCGTCATGGCATCGTCGGACAAGGCGTATGGAACCCAGGAAACGCTGCCCTACAGCGAAGACGCTCCGCTCGCGGGTAGGCATCCCTATGATGTCAGTAAGTCGTGCGCGGACTTGCTCAGTCAGACGTACGCGCACACTTACGGACTGCCGGTGGCGGTTACACGCTGCGGGAATTTTTATGGCGGCGGCGATTTGAACTGGAACCGGATTGTGCCTGGGACCATACGCTCTCTGGTTCGCGGCAAAAGTCCGGTCATTCGCTCGAACGGACGGTATGTGCGGGATTATTTTTATGTCGAGGACGGAGCCGCAGCGTACATGCTACTGGCGGAGCAGATGGCGGCGACTCCGGAACTACGCGGCCACGCGTTCAACTTTTCGAATGAGATTCAGGTTACGGTTGCCGAACTGGTCGGACGGATCATCAGCCTGATGAAATCGGAGCTGGGCCCCATAATACGCAACGAGGCCTCCAATGAGATTCCGCACCAGTACCTGAGCGCCGAGAAGGCGCGAAAGATACTCGGATGGCGTCCGCTGTTTAACTTGGACGAAGGACTGCGCGAGACGATTGGTTGGTACCGGAGATTCCTCGATTCCGAGGGAGCGGCCGAGCCGGAGAATGTGACGTTGTGAGCGAATCCGGTCCAGCCGCGGCAGATTTGCGGGCGCAGATTCTTGAACTTGTACGGAAGTATCATGCAGCGGCCTTCCCCCGGCGTGAATTCGCGCCGGGCGACGCGATTCCTTTTGCCGGGCGCGTGTTTGATGCCGAGGAAATGACGAGCCTGGTCGACTCCGCGCTTGACTTCTGGCTTACGTCGGGCCGATTCGCCGCGTTATTCGAGAAAAGATTTGCAAGATTTCTGGGTGTGCGGGAAGCCGTGCTGGCGAATTCCGGCTCCTCAGCCAATCTGCTTGCTTTCTCGTGCCTGACGTCGCCGAAACTCGGCGATCGACGGCTGCAGCCCGGAGATGAAGTGATCACCGCTGCGACGGGCTTCCCAACAACCGTCAATCCGATTGTGCAAAACCGGTGTGTGCCGGTCTTCGTCGACACGCATATTCCCACCTACAACATCGATGCGGCGCAGCTTGAAGATGCCTTGAGCCCTCGCACAAGAGCAATCATGCTGGCCCACGCGCTGGGCAATCCGTTCGACCTGGAAACGGTGTGCGGATTTGCGCGGCGCCACGGACTCTGGCTTATTGAGGATACTTGCGACGCCGTGGGTACCACTTACCGCGGAAGATATGCCGGAACATTTGGCGACCTGGCCACAGTAAGCTTTTACCCCGCGCATCACATCACGATGGGTGAGGGTGGTTGCGTTCTGACGGATAAGCCGCTGCTACGAACGCTGACGGAGTCGTTTCGGGATTGGGGACGGGATTGCTGGTGCGAACCAGGGAAGGATAATACTTGCGGAAAGCGTTTCGCATGGCAGATTGGTGAGCTTCCCAGCGGCTACGATCATAAGTACACTTATTCCCACATTGGCTACAACCTCAAGTTGACCGACATGCAGGCGGCGGTGGGACTGGCTCAGCTTGACAAGCTGCCGAAGTTCATCGAGGCGAGGCGGAAGAACTTCCGGACGCTTCGGGCCGGTCTCGCGGGAATGGAAGACGTGTTTATCCTCCCCGAGCCGACGCCCGGCTCGGACCCGAGTTGGTTCGGGTTTCCGCTGGCGATCCGGGAGGGTGCGCCGTTTTCCCGGGACGCCGTCACGGGTTATCTGGAGGCGAATGGGATCAGCACGCGGCTGCTCTTCGGCGGAAACCTGGTCCGGCAACCTGCGTACCGGGGCGTTGCCTACCGCGCGGTGGGCGAACTCAAGAACGCGGACTTCATCATGCGGAATGTCTTCTGGGTGGGGGTTTATCCCGGCTTGAGCGACGCCCACCTTGAGTTCATGATCGACCATCTCCGGCGTGTTCCTCACGAACTGCTCCATGCGACGGCTTGAACGTACACGCTGCCTGGTGACTGGTGCTTCCGGACCTGTGGGCTCGGCGCTGGTTCGCATCCTACTGGCGGACGGCTGCGAAGTAGCCGCGATGGCCCGGCCGGAGTCTGACTTGTGGCGCCTTCAGGATGTTTTGGACCGTGTAACGATACTGCGCGGTGAGCTTTCCAAAATTGATGCGCTGGAAGAAGCGTTGCTCGCGTTTGCTCCGGAATCCGTGTTTCATCTCGCCTGGGAGGGATCGACGCGCCGGCGGAGAAACGACGCAGTTCACATCGACGTGAACGTGCCCGGGAGCCTTCGGCTCCTGGAGATCTGTTCGCGCGGCGGTGCGCGGACATGGACCGGGGCCGGTTCGCAGGCCGAGTACGGCGCGCGCGACGGTATCCTCGATGAGTCGCATCCGGCAAACCCGCAAGATGCGTACGGTCTGGCGAAGCTTTGTGTGGGGAGGCTCGCGGTGGCGCGCGGGCGCAGTGCTGGCATCGCCGTAAGTTGGCTCCGCGTTTTTTCGACCTTCGGCCCAGCCGACGACTCGCGGCGATTTGTGCCGTCTTTGATCGAGACGATGCTTGAGGGAGGTTGCGGTCGAGTGCGCTCCGGTGGCCAGCTTTGGGACTATCTTTACGTGGAAGACGCGGCGCGGGCGTTCAGTTGCGCCGCCGCAGCCGGGATCGCCGGAACTTACAACCTAGCTTCGGGCTCGTCGATTCCGTTAGGCCAGGTGGCCGAGCAGGTGCGAAACCTGATTGACCCGTTGCTTCCGTTGGATGTAAACCCGGGTGCGCAGGACGCTGACTTATTGGCGTCCATTTCCCGTCTCGGTGAAGCTACGGGCTGGCGGCCGGAGACATCGCTTGACGAGGGATTGCGCCAGACCGTCGATTGGTATAAGGGAAGGCAGCGGCTCGAGCGGGGTGCTCTCGCAGAAGGGGGTGGGTTGTGAGACCGGCAGACACCGTGCCTACTCCCGCCTCGACCCGAATGAAGGGCTCGGACTATGTGGCGGACTTCCTGGCGAGGAAGGGCGTCCGCGCCGTGTTCGAGTTGAGCGGGGGGATGATCACTCACTTACTCGATTCGATTCACCGGCGCGGGGCAATCCGAATCGTCAGTGTTCACCACGAGCAGGCTGCGGCTTTTGCGGCCGACGCGGTGGGACGCGTTACGGGGACGCCGGGGGTTGCGCTGGCCACCAGCGGCCCTGGCGCCACGAACCTGTTGACCGGCATCGGCAGTTGCTACTTCGATTCCTCGCCCGCGGTGTTTCTCACCGGGCAGGTAAACCGTTATGAACAGAAGGGGGAACGGCCGATCCGCCAGTTGGGCTTTCAGGAGACCGATATCGTTGCCATGGCGAAGCCGGTCACCAAGGCGGCCTGGACGGTGCGATCCCCCGAGGAACTTCCCGAAAGTCTCGAACGGGCTTTTGCGGTGGCGGCCTCGGGCCGTCCCGGCCCGGTTCTCGTGGACGTCCCGATGGACGTGCAACGCATCGAGGCGGATTTCCGCGAGGAGTCTCGGCCGGTTGTTGGGGAGGAAGGTGCGCGACAGGTCGAGGAGTCACAATGGAGCCTTCTGTTCGAGGCGTTAGGGAAGGCAAAGCGGCCCCTGATTCTGGCCGGGGGTGGAGTTCGCGCATCCCGCGCCAGACAGCATTTCCGCGATTTGGTCCGGTTGCTTGGGATTCCCGTGGTCAACTCCCTTCTTGCCGTCGACGTGCTTCCGTTCGCGGATCCTCTTCGCGTTGGGCTGATCGGTTCTTACGGTAACCGCTGGGCGAACCTGACGCTGGGGCGGAGTGATTGTCTGCTGGTGCTGGGCAGCCGGTTGGACGTTCGCCAGACCGGTTCGGAGACTGAGGCCTTTAAGGGCGACCGTCCCATTTTTCACGTGGACTGCGACGCCGGGGAGATTAACAATCGCGTCCGAGGCTGCGTTCCTGTGGAGGCCGATCTTCGGGAGTTTCTTGCAGCGGCTATCCCGCGCGCGGCCGCATTGGGCGCGTGGCCTTCGCGGGGCGACTGGCTGGCGGAGATAGGCGCGCTGCGTTCGCGGTGGCCCGATACCGGAGAGTTGGAAGGCATCCCGGGCATCAATCCTAACGACTTCATGCATCAGGTTTCCGCCGCATTCACCGATGCATTCGGCTACGTGGTGGATGTGGGGCAGCACCAGATGTGGGCGGCGCAGTCTCTTGCCCTCTCCACCGGCCAGCAGTTTCTGACTTCCGGAGGCATGGGTTCAATGGGTTTTGGTTTGCCTGCGGCGCTGGGCGTGGCGGCGCTGGACGAGACGCGCCCCGTGGTAGTCATCGCAGGCGATGGCGGCCTGCAGTGCAATATTCAAGAGTTGCAAACCGTGGTCCGAAACCGGTTTCCTCTCAAGATCGTCGCGGTCGACAATGGCTGTCACGGGATGGTGCGGCAATTTCAGCAAAGTTATTTCGACGGGCGTTATCAATCCACGCTTTGGGGATACAGCGCTCCGGACTTTGCGGCGGTGGCGCGGGCCTATGGACTTGAAGCGCGCGCGGTAGGGGACCCGCAGGATGTTCCCGTCGCGATCGACTGGTTGCGGGCCACGGGTTCGGCGCCGGCGCTGCTGCACGTAAAGATAGATACCTTTGCGAACGCCTACCCGAAGATCGCGTTTGGCCGGCCGATCACGGAGATGGAACCCGAGTCCGCTCCGCTGGGCCAGGAAGGGACCTGAGACGCGTGAAAGGACTGGTCAGTGTGGTTACGCCTTGTTATAACGAGGCGCTGAACGTCGAAGAAGTCGCGGCTCGGACGCGCGCAACGTTCGAACGCTTTCCGCAGTATGACTACGAGCATATCTTCATTGACAACGCTTCCACCGACGAGACGGTGGAAGTTCTGCGGCGAATGGCGGCGGCGGATTCGCGGATCAAGGTAATAATAAACAGCCGGAACTTCGGCCACTTGCGCTCGCCGATGCACGCGATGCTGCAGGCGTTAGGAGACGCCGTGATCCTGTTGTTTTCCGACCTCCAGGATCCTCCCGAGTTACTCTCACGCTTTTTGGAGGAATGGCAAAACGGCTATCGCGTGGTGCTCGGAATCAAGAACAGCAGTGAGGAGAACCGGTTGTTTTACTGGGTCAGGACGCGATATTACAGGCTCCTGAACCGATTGGCCAATCTGGAGACATACGAACACTTCACGGGGTTTGGTTTATTTGACAGGTCGGTGATCGAGATGGTGCGTGCGTATGATGACCCGTATCCGTATTTTCGTGGCATGGTGGCTGAGATCGGGCTTCCGGCAGCCAAAGTCTTCTACAACCAGAAGGCGCGCCAGCGTGGGTTCACGAAGAATAACTTTTATACGCTTTACGACTTGGCGATGCTGGGCATTACGAACGTTTCGAAGGTCCCGCTTAGACTGTTTACATTCTTCGGCCTGGGGTGTTCGGCTGTAAGTGTATTGGTCGCCTTTGCGTATCTGGTGTACAAGCTGCTGTTCTGGAACAGCTTTTCGGTTGGCGTAGCGCCGGTTGTTATTGGAATCTTTTTCCTGGGGTCGGTGCAGTTGGCGTTCATCGGAATGCTGAGCGAATACGTTGCGGCGATTCACACGCAGGTGATGAAGCGCCCACTGGTTACGGAGCGGGAGCGAATCAACTTCGAGGGTCGGCGGGCGGAGGCGTCCGCCGGAAGCGAATCACCTGGATAGCGGGATTCGGTGACGGTGGGGATGCCGGAATGCGGAGGCGCCGGGCGCGGAAGGAGATGGCGTAGGCGGCGTCTTCGCCGATGGCAGCGAGACGGGCTGCGTTACCGGAACTGCTGCTTGCAAGTATGCAGAGCTTGACGATACCGTGCCTCCTGGTTCATAGTGCCGGGGCGGGGGTGGACACCTTACGGAGGCTCAGGCGCGCGCGCCGCAGTTGGTGCAGAAGCGGGTGGCGGCGGGCACGGATGATGAAACCGCCCCAACGGCGACGGCTGGCACGGCGTAGGCGGCCGGAGGCGCGGCGATCATGGCCACGCCTTGGCGCACGACGACGGTTCCGGCAATTTTGTCGTGCCAGGCTTGGGTGTCCTTATCGAAAATGGCCCAGAGATAACCGAGGGCGAAGGCCAGGCCGCTGACGAATTTTCCGATGGTTTCGCGGACCAGCATCCGGCCGAGGCCGGGGAAGGAGCCGTTTCGCTTGTCGACGACGCGGATGCCCGCGAGCCATTTGCCGGGGGTTCGGCCTTGGGCGAGGAACCAGAGGGCGAAGACGATGTAGCCGATCACGGTCCAGAAGAAGGCGCCGAGGGTGAGGCCGGCGGATTGGCTGGCGCCGCCGACGATGCCCGCGACGATCATGACGAGGAAGAAAATGGCCCAGACAGAGACAGCGTCAAGCAGTTGCGCGGCGAGACGGCGCGCCACGCCGGCCCTCGCGCCGGCCGGTGGGTTGGGAAGGTAGATGTCGCAGAGGTGGCAGAACAGGGCGGGTTGGGTTTCGCGGCCGCAGTTGGGGCAGAGCATGGGAAATCCCTGTTAGTCGATGCGGATGACTTCGTGGTCGCATTTAGGGCAAGAGAGGCGGTTGGTAAACGCAGCCTTCTTAACGCATTTCCAGCAGATGTGCCAAGTGTGCTTCGGGCAGTAGTAGATATTATGGGAGATCTTGTTTCCGCAGATGGCGCAGTGGATATTCATGGTCTAATTCCCGCCACGTTGGGCGGTCTCCTGGATGATGCCGGCGATCGCGTCCAACTCCTGCTTAGAGCCGGCGGGTGAGTATATATACTGACCATTGCTGTAGTTCACAAGCCGCGATTCAGGAGTTGCGAACGAGAGTTGGATTGGATGTTTTGCCTTTGGGTTTTCCGGGTCCTTGACCACGAGATGCAGTAGGAATGTTCCCTTCATCAGGTGGTGAACTTCAAAGAAACCTCCGCTGTTGTCGGTTATCTGGACATTTCGAATCTCATTCAAAAGTATGTTGAGGGACTGGTACTTGCATGGGGCTGCCAATGCATCGTAATTGAGCGCGTTGCTGGTAAGGGTGAGGAGGGCTCGGTGCATGTCATCACCGGTGAGACCGATGTGTTCGTGGAAAAGCACGAATCGGAGCGTCCCGTGGTCCAGGAGAGCTTGAGTGGCCCGCTTATGGAACGAACCGTAATCGTGCGACTGAAGGTAGACTCGTGCCTCGAATGCTTCGATGGCGCCATTGGCCGGATGGGTGGCGAGCAGCCGTTGGGCAATTTGGATGGCGCCCTGCGGGTCGCCACCATCCAGGTGGTGCGTGGCCTCATTAAGGCCGTTCTGGACGTAGTTGGGATCGGGCGAGAGGCTAAATTCGAGACTCGCCCGCTGGCCAGCTACGAGTTCGAGCGTTCTCGATTCCGACTTCATGCCGTCTTGAGTCACCGCCACTTGGTACTGGCCCGGCTGAACGGGTAAAGCCGTAATGGCGTTGTGGTAGGTTCCCAGGCCTGAAACTGTGATTGTGGCGCCTGGCTGGTTCACTTTGACGGTTAAATAACCGCCGGCCCAGTCGAGAGTAACTGGGAGCTGCTTGGTTTCGTTCGCAGCTAGGGTGAGCTGTACGGTCTTAGGTGAGTACCCACTTTGCTGCACGGTGACGGTGTGTTTACCGGCGAGAATGCCCGACAGGACGATGTATCCTTCCGGCCCGACGGCACCCATGTCCGATGAATCCACGGTAATTTGGCTGCCTTGCTGTGCCCGGATGTCCAGGTTGGCCCTTGGGATTCGTTCTTTCAACGCGGTAACGGTCGCCTTGCCGGCGCCTTCGCTAGCGAGCCGCTCGATGAGGGCCGAGTCGGGCGCGAAGGTGAGGCCTCGTGTCGTTACTTCTCGTGCCACGAGTTCGTCCGGTGCGTGGATCTTGATTAGCCTTTGCACTTGAGCCAAGGTCAGGGGATGCGTTTGCGCCGGGCAAGGTTCGGTAACAGCGAGGAATGCGAGGAGGGCAAGGCAAAGTAGGGATTTCTGGAACTGCAGTGTTGGGACCCCCGCCACGCTAGTGCCCTCCAAGAATCGAGGCGGTTTGCTGAATCTGGGCTCGAAGCTTTGCAGCTTGCTGGTTCTGGGGATCAGCCTTCAGCACGGCGTCGCACTGTTCGATGGCTGCGCTGAACTGTTGCTGCTGGTATAGGGCCTGAGCGCGGGATAGTTCGGCGTCGACCTGTTGCGCGGCTGCTGCGGCGGCTTGCGCTGAAAGTCCCTGTTGGATCTGGTTCTTGAGATTCAGTGCATCCTGGTTTGCCGGGTCAAGGTCGAGCACGGCCTGGCATTCGCCCATTGCAGACTGGAACTGCTGTTGTTGGATGAATTGCTGGGCGTTTTGCAGGTGTCCTGCGATCGCCTGCGCCTGCCTGGCTGCGAGCGCGGCGAGGTCGATGCGGAAGTTTCCGGGCGAGGTGACTTCGATAGTTGCTGACCAGCGAGGATAGCCTTGGTGGGAAGCCGTAAAGACGTGATTTCCGACGGTAACGTTTTGAATCGTGAGGTTGCCGGATGTGTCTGAGGCTCCGGCGTCTTTCCCGTCAACCTGGAAGGACACGCCGCCGGGATTGGTAGTGAACGCGATCGGAAAGGTGGGAAGTTCAAGTTTCGCGTTCAGCTTTTGCGATAGGCGAAACCAACTTGCCGATACGCGCTGGGACCAGAGCTGGAACCCTTGGTGGGCGATCTCAATACGATGGGCGCCACGGCCGAGATGCGGGATAGTGATACCGCCGAACTGTGCGTCGCTAACGCCGACGGCCTGGCCGTCCACGGCAACTTCGGAACCGGGTGGGTCCGTGACGATAGTAAGGTCGACGCCACGGGAGAGCCAGAAGCCGAGGAGGAGCAGCAGAACGACACCCGAGCCTGCGCCCATGAGAATCTTTTTTGGGATGGGTTTGCTAGGGTAGGCGGTGTACGTGCGTACCGCGACACGCGGGATTGCTCGCTGTGGGGCCGGCATCCCAGCGCGCGAAGGCGCCGGGGAGGGGCGAGGGGGTGCGGCGCTGGCCGCTGCCGCATCCGTAGCGGTCGCGAGCGCGGCGCCGCAGGTGCCGCAGAAGCGCCTACCTGCGGAGATCGGCGAGCCGCAAGTGAGACAGACGGCGGCCCGGGGCTCTTTGGTGGCGATGGGTTCCGCCGCCGCCTCGGTCACCTTTACGCCGCAGAGGCCACAGAAGAGTTTGCCTTCACGCACGGCTGTTCCGCAGATTGGACAGTTCATAAGCTTGTGAGACGTGCCGGGTTATGCGAGTTCCGTGCCGCAGCCTTCACAGAATCGGAGCCCGGGAGGGTTGGGCGAGGAGCACTTGGCGCAGGTCACGCCGACGGTCGGGGCAACGCCGGCGGCTTGGAATTGTGTCTGCCTGGCAAGGAGCACCATCTGGTTTAGTGTCTCGATGACATGAACGGCTTGGGGCAAGTCGATCGCCTTTTGTGCGCCTATGATTCCCGGCTTGAACGTGATGCCGTGTGTGTGCACCGATTCAACAGAGATCCCAATCCGTTTGGACAGATAGTAGATTAGGGCCGCGATCCCGGCAATGACGAGTTCGCCGAATGCATAGCCCATGTCGTTTGAGCCGCTTTGCGTGCTCGCCGACGCGAAGCCGGAAAGCAGATGCAGCGCAGCGCCCAGGGCGAACCAAACCGCGATTCCGAGCGCGAGGATCGACCTTTGGTATCCGCAGACGCTACCCGTGACGGCGCTCAGTGGAACGAAAGTATACGACGTTCCTCCAAGGCTCGCCGATCGGATTGAAAGGGAGCTTGAACTAACGGTGAGATTGTACTCTGGTTCAAGGCCCAATGCTGTCAGGACCCAGGACATGAGCCCGGCTAGCCGGCCCCACATCTCAATAACCGGTCCGTCACCGGCTGCGTCGCCGATATTGAACCCGCTTAAGACGACAGGCGTTCCCGCGACGAACTTTGTGCGGCCCCGCCACAGAAAGATGGCAAGGAAGATGAATGCGAGTCCCCAAATGACATTCGCGAGGCCTGAACCTACATCGCTATATGTATATGGCATGATTGTTCTCCTGAACGACTTGTGAGGGTTTGCTGAGCCGCCAGATGCTCCCCTGCTCCGATCTGGGCAAGCTGGTGGTTGTGGTCAAACGACGGGTGCCGCCCACAGCCGGACTTGTCTGACAGCGGGCCGCTTGTATTTTTGTAGGAGAGTAGCTGCGGAGCCGACGGATTCAGCCTAGCCATTCAGCGGTATTCTGAGGCGTTTGGGGTGAATTGACAAGCGAAGAAATGCGCAAATTGGCACGGACGGCGGTCCTTAAGAAACATTCAGGCGTGGCGGCCGGGCATGTAACGTTTCGGGCTACAGGATGCACGAATCGCTTTGTACACGAGTGTTACTCACCTGTAAATACACGAGGAACCACGGTGGAGTATACTCAAATCTTGCAAGTAACCGCCTTCGAAGGCGCCTGAATGCTTCTGAAGGCGGGTGAAGTAACACGGGTTTCGGCGGCTGGAGGGGCGGGGCGGGGATGGAGTCGAGGCGGCTGAAGATCGGGGACTTTCGTTTGGACAAGGACCGGCTTGGGTTGTTCCGGCGGTCGAAGCGCGTGGAGTTGCCGACGAAGGCGTTCGAGGTGCTCTGCTACCTGGCGGATAGACCCGGGCAGGTGATTTCCAAGCAAACCTTACTTACGGAGGTTTGGGGCGGGCAGCGGGCCGATAACACGGTGGAGCAGGCGATCCGGCAGGTGCGGCGGGCGTTGGGGGACGAGCCGACGGAGGCGCGCTATATTCGCACGGTTTCCGGGGAAGGTTACTGCTTCGTCTTTCCCGTTGAGCCGGAACCGCCCGAGAGCCGGGGGGCGGGGCGCTGGACGGTGCGGCGTATCGCGGTGCTGGCGATCATGGGCGTGGCCCTGGTGGTGGCGGCTGTACGGCTGCGGCCTGCTCTGCCGGCGCCGCATCTGGCGAACCCGCTGCGCATCACGCGCTCGCCGGGCCCGATCCTCTCGCCGATCTTGAGCGACGGGCGCCGCCTGTACTACCAGAGCTTCATGCAGGGCGTATGGCGCGTGGTACAGGCGCCGGTGGGGGGCGGCGGGAGCGCCGCGGTCGAGACAGATGTAGCGAATGCGGAGTTGTGCGATATTTCCCGGGACGGCAAGTCTCTGCTGTTACGAAGCCTGGCGGTGTCGCGCGACGAACTTGCTCCGGTCTACATCCAACCGCTTCCGCAAGGCGCGGCGCGGAGGGCGGGCGACGGGGTGGCTTACGATGCGGCCTGGGAACCCGACGAACAGCACGTACTGCTGTCGAACGGAGGGGCGATTTTTCGCGTGGCGTTGGACGACAAGCGGACCGAGAGTTTGTGTCAGATACCGGGTCACGTTTACTGGATGCGGCGCTCGCGCGGGGGGCGGCGGTTGCGCTTCACGGTGATCGACAACGAGACGGAGGCGGCGGCGCTGTGGGAGTTGGGTCCTGGCGGGGGCTTGCACCGGCTGTTTCCCGGATTCAAGAACCAGCAGTGCTGCGGTTCGTGGACTCCGGACGGAAGTTACTACGTGTTCCAGGTCCGGACCGAGTACGGATATCAGATATGGGCGCGGCGGGAAAAGGAAAGCTGGCTCTACACGGCGAGTGAGCAGCCCGCGCCGCTGACTCTCGGACCATTCAGTTACCGGGGTCCTCTCGCGGGCCGCGACGGTAAGTTATACGCGCGGACGGAAGTGGAGCGGGGGGAGTTACTCCGGCTTGACACGAAGCGGAAGGAGTTTGTGGCGATGCCCGCGGGGATTTCGGCAAGAACGGCGTCGTTCTCGCCGGACGGGCAGTGGATCGCCTACAGTGGATTGCCGGATCCGAACCTGTGGCGCAGCCGGAGCGATGGGCAGAACCGGATTCCTTTGACAACGAATTTCCTGCAGACGGCGATGCCGGCCTGGAGCCCGGACGGGCGAACGATCACGTTCATGGGGCGGCAGACGGCCGGAACAAGATGGACCATTTATGTCACCGGCGCGGAGGGTGGGGTTGCCCGGGCGCTTTTCTCGGACGGACGGAACGACGCGGAGCCGGCGTGGTCGCCGGACGGCAAGCGGCTGGCGTATTGTCACTGGTTGGAAGGGCCGGATGAGATG
The DNA here is from genome assembly GCA_027459465.1 of Bryobacterales bacterium. Classification (GTDB taxonomy): domain Bacteria; phylum Acidobacteriota; class Terriglobia; order Bryobacterales; family Bryobacteraceae; genus JAJYKC01. Next base: position 13,873 of record DAIDIH010000398.1, read on the forward strand.
GGGATCTATGTGGTTGACGTGGCGAACCCCAAGCCGGGGATGATCCCTGGATCGGGCGGGATGGCGCAACCACGGTGGTCGCCGGATGGAAAGATGCTGGCGGCGGTGCGGGTCGCCGAGGGGTGGTTGGAATTGCTGGATTCAGGTTCGGGCCGCTGGCGGGAACTGACCCGGTATCCTTCGGCGTACCCCAACTGGTCGCGGGACGGGAGGTTCGTCTATTTCACGGCCAGGGATGGCGGAGTGCGGCGAGTGCGCCGAGTCCGGATTCCCGATGGAGGGATTGAGGACGTAGCGGATTTGACCGGCGCCGGGCAGGGGCGATCGTTCCTGGCGGACTGGATGGGGCTCGGACCGGGTGACGCGCCGCTGGTGGCGAGGGACGTGTCGACCGAGGATATCTTTGCGTGGGAGTTCGACGCGCCTTAGGCGTGGCGGCGAAGTACGGCTATCCCGGCAGATGTTCCCGCACGGATTCGCGATTGACGGTTGCCTTCCACCTCGAGTTGAATCGCGCCGCGATTTCGGGCTGGCCGGCGAGCACGGCGCCGAGGCCGAGTTTCACGTGCGGCTCGGTCACCTGCTCGTCTTTTTCCAGCCGCGCGCTGATGTCGGACCATCGGTCGGTGAGGCCACCCGTGTCGAGCAGGACGACGCGGCCGCCGGCCACGCCGAAGTTTTTCAGGTGCGCGTCGGTGGAAAAGAGCCCGGCGCGCCAACCGGCCTGGCGTGTGTCAATCAGCCGGTTCAGCCATAACTCGACTTCATCGAACCGGCCCGAGGCCGCCAGGCGCTTGATCCAGTTGTCGAGTGTCGCTTCCACGCGCTCGGTCGCTTCGGTCACCACCAGCCACCCAGGCCAGCCACCCACGAGCACGGTTGCCGGCGGGAAGGTGACGCGCTGGGGCAGGATGTCCGTTCCGGTAAGCCGGGCGCGCGCGAGCCGCTCGCCCCGCCGGTCGTGCTTCACATACCTTCGCAGCAGGGAGGATACGTGAGTGGTGTACCAGAGGCTCTTGGGGAGTACAATCATGAGCCCGTGGGTGAGGGCGCGCAGAAACCGGATTTCGCGCGAAGGATGCCGCAACAGCCGGTCGCCCCAGCCGAACGGCAGACGGTGCGCCGTCCTTTGCAGGAATTTCCAGAGCAGGATGAGGGACACAACTTCGCTGGGTGTCCGCTCCCGTTTCACCACCCAATGCTCGGAGGCGTAGACGACTTTGCCGATGCCTTCGCCGAGGCGCTTCAGGCGGCTGTGCGTCAACTCCGGGGGGCAGCGAGCCGGCGTGCCCTGCATGACTTCATTATGGGCCGCGGTTCTGCGAGCGGAGCGGCGCCGTTTGCCAGAACGGGAACCGTTCTTACACCCGGAAGAGGACGCCTTCGGAGCGGAAGATGCGGGTGGCGGCGACGAAGGCGAGCGTGGCGTAACTGAGGTTCGCCGCGCAGGCGGTCACGAAAGCCGGCGTTGACACCGAGCCGAGGAAAACTCCTTTTACGATCTGGCAGACGTTGAAGATCGGGACGAGGGCGAGCGTGGGGGTGAGTTCCAGGCCGGGCAACGTGCCGAGCACGGCGGGGAAGAGCACGGCCATCAGCAGAGGGGTCAAGTAACTCTGGCCCTCCTTGTAGCTTTTGGCGAAGAGCGAAACGGCCACCATCAGCGAGCCGGCGAGGACGGAGAGCGGCGCGACGCCGAGCAGGATGAGGAAGAACGTGCGGGGGTCGAGCGGATTGAAGTTCGCCGCATCGGGCACGATGCCGAATCGCGTGTAGCGGTAGGAGTAAACCAGGCTCGTCATGGCGAGCACGGCGGTGAGCAGCGAGGCGGTGGCACAGGCGAGCACCTTGCCCAGCACAATTTCGTTGCGGCCGGCCGGCGAGCAGAGCAAAGCTTCGAGCGTGCGGCGTTCTTTTTCGCCCGCCGCCGTATCAACCGCCGGATACATGGCGCCGGTGAACATGAGTAACACGACGAGATAGGCGAGCGAGGCGCCGAGCAGCAGGCCGTTCATCTTTCTTTCGGAAGCCACGTTGACGGCACGCACGGTAAAGGGCGTCAACACCTGTTCGGAGATGCCCGAGCCGCGCAGACTTTGGCGCACGGTGACTTCCTTCATGGTGGCGAGCGTGACGCCGATCCGCTCGCCGGCGATGGAGGATGAGGGGCGCGTTCGGTCCGAATAGACGACGTATTGCCGCGCGCCATTCACGATATTCACGTCGAGAGCCGCGGCGACGGCCTTATTTTCGACGGCGCGGCGCGGGCCGGCCGCGGGCTTGATCTGGAACCCGGCGGAGGCGAGCACGGCGTTTAGCAATTTTCCGCAGGCCGGATTTACTGCGATGACGTAGGAGTCGCGCTCGGCTTCCTTCTGCTGCCACTCGAGCACGAGGCTCATCACGCCGAACAGAATCGGCAAGGCGAACAGGGGAACGAGCACCATGCTGATGAGCGTGCGGCGGTCCCGGAGCAGTTCGAGCATCTCTTTCCGGTAGATGACGGAGACGATCTTCGCGTTCACGCGACGGCTCCGGGCGCGTGTTCCTCGAGGCCGAGCAGGGCAAGGAAGACTTCGCGCAGGCGTTGTTTGCCGGTGAGGGCGCGGAGTTCCTCCATAGTGCCCGTGGCGGTGACGCGCCCGCGGTTGACCACGGCGATGCGGTCGCAAAGATACTCGGCTTCTTCCATGATGTGGGTGGAAAACAGGATGCACTTGCCGGCCTGTTTCGCCGAGAGGATGAACTCCTCGATGAGGCGGGAGGCGGGCACATCGAGGCCGGAGGAGGGTTCGTCGAGGATCAGCACGGGCGGGTCGTGAATCACGGTGCGCGCGATGGCCACCTTCTGTTTCATTCCGGTGGACAGTTTGTCGATTTTCGTGTTGGCGTAGGAAGCGATGCCGAAGCGGTCGATGACGTCATGGAGGCGCGATTTGAGAGTGCTTCCTTCGAGGCCGTTCAAGCGGGCGAAAAACGACAGCGCTTCGAGGGGGGTGAGCCGGCCGTACTGGCCCATATCGCCGGAGGTGAAACCGATCTGGCGGCGGACGCGGCCGGGGTCGCGCAGAATATCCACGCCGCCGATGCGGGCTGTTCCGCCAGTGGGTTTGAGGACGGTGGCCAGAACACGCAGCGTGGTCGTTTTGCCGGCTCCGTTCGGCCCCAGCAGGCCGAATACTTCGCCGGCTCGCGCTTCGAAGCTGACACCATCGAGCGCTTTGAACGTCCCCCGTTTGCGATCTTTGAAATGCTTGGCGAGATAATCCGCCTGGATCATCCGTTCTCAGGCTAGCACGGGGGAAATTGGCGGATATCAGAATCCCTGTTGTTTGTCGACGACGTTTAACAGCGGTTCGCCGTTTGAAAAGCGGCGGAGGTTTTCTCGGACGATGGAGTACATGCGTTCGTCGAGGCGGTCGCTGCCGTTGGCGACGTGCGGGGTGATGATGACGTTGGGGAACTTCCAGAGCGGATGGCCGGGAGGAAGAGGCTCGGGGTTGGTGACGTCGACGCCGGCGCCGGCGAGGCGATGTTCGTCGAGCGCCTTGACGAGGCCGTTCATGCTGTAGGTTTTGCCGCGGGAGACGCAGATGAAGTACGAACCCTTCTTCATGAGGTCGAACTCGTGTTCGCCGATCATGCCCTGGCTGCGGGCGGTGAGCGGGACGGAGACGAAGAGGACATCGGCCTGAGGCAGTACTTCATCGAGTTGATCGGGGTGGACGTAGCGCTGCACGAGTACGTCGGGCGGGTAGTCCTTGACATCGACGCCGATGACTTTCATGCCGAAGCCGAAGGCGCGTTGGGCGATCTGGCGGCCGATGCCTCCGACGCCGACGATGACGGCGGTTTTGCCGTTCAACTCGATTTCTCCCTCGCGATTGCGGATCCATTTTTCGTCCTTCTGCGCGGGGATGGTGACGTTCAGGCGGCGCGTCATGGCGAGAAGGAAGGCGAAGGCGTGGTCGGCGATTTCGGGTCCGTAGACGACCTTCATGTTGGTGACGGTGACGTTGCTGGAGACGAGGGCGGGGAACAGGACATCGTCGACGCCGGCGCTCATGACCTGCTCCCAGGTGAGCTTGTGGGCGAGGGCGAGTTGGGCGGGCGTGAGTTTGCCGATGAAGCCGTCGGCATCGGCGAGATGGGAGTCGACCTCGGAGGCAGGGACTTTGACGAGATTCACCTGCGGGACGTCGGCGCGCAACCGGGGCAGCCATTCGTCGGAGATGGCGGGGGCGAGAACGGTTTTGGTTTGCGCCGAGGCAGCGAGCGCGAAAAACGTAGCGAGCAGCAGAGCGATGGCGGCGTGCATGGCGCCATCCAGTCTATCGCCTGGCCGGGAGTTAGTGGGCTGTGTGGAAGGCCCAGTAGAACACGAAGGCGCCGGCGAGGATGCGGTAGATGGCAAAGGGTACAAAGCCGTGCCTGCGGACCCAGGCCATGAACCAGGCGACGACGGCGTAGGCGACGACGAAGGAGACGAGGAAACCGATGACGAGGAGCGTCCAGAGGTGGCCGTTCATGGCGACGGATTCGGTGTTGCCGTGGCGGAGGGTTTTGAGCGCTTCGTAGCCGGTGGCGACGGCCATGGTGGGGATGGAGAGGAAGAAGCTGAACTCGAGGGCGGCGGCGCGCGTCATGCCGACGAGTTGGCCGCCGGCGATGGTGGCCATGGAGCGCGAAGTACCTGGGACGACGGCCGAGACGAGTTGGCAGAGGCCGATCCAGATGGCCTGGGGCATAGTCATGTCGTCCATGGCGCGGGTCTGGCCGCGGTTGGAATAGACGGCGTCGACGACCCACATGATGACGCCGCCTACGATCAGCGAGCCGGCCATCAGCGAGAGGCTTTCCAGGTTCTTGCCGATGACTTTGGTGAGCAGGTACGCGGGTGCGGCGGTGACGACGAAGGCGATGAGGGTCAGCGAGAGGGGGTGGGTGAGCGGCGTGCGGTCGCGGCGCTCGCCGGCGGGGAACGTGGCGAGGAAACCGGTGATGCGGTTCCAGAAATAAATGGGCAGCGTGAGGATGGCGCCAAGCTGGATGACGATGGAAAACATCTTCCAGTAGCCGCTGCCGAGGTCGAGGCCGAGCATCGCCTCGGCGATGCGGAGGTGGGCGGTCGAGCTGACGGGCAGGAATTCGGTCAGGCCTTCGATGACACCGAGGAACGCCGACAGGAAATAATCGTTCAAACGCGATTCTCCAAACAGATTTCAGAAAAAGTAGAGGACATCGGGCCGGATATGTCCGTGCTCCTCCAGACACGGGCCACAGGCCATATGGTAACCGCTCCAGCGGGCGCGGACGGCCGCGGGGATATCGAACTCATCCGTGGGGCGGTGTTCGGTGGTGATGGCGAGGCGCGGGTGGAAGCGCGCGATGACGTCGGCGGCGCCGGCGAGGGCCGGAATTTCGGCGCCCTCGATGTCCATTTTGATGAAGTCGACGCGGGGCAGGCGCAGTTCGACGGCGAGGTGGTCGATGGTGGTGAGCGGCGCCGTGCCGGCGTTCTTCGATCCGCTGGGATGAAGGACCACGCTATTTGCCGCGAAGTTCTGCTCTTCGACGCTGAGCGGGAGTTCGGCTTCGCGGTTCCAGACGCCTTTGGGATAGACGATGGCCTTGCCGGCGGCGATGGGACCGGCGAGGTTCCGGCGGAGGCATTCGATGTTGGTGGGGGCGAGTTCGACGGCGACGACGAGGCCTGCGCCGGCGGCGAGCGCCTGGCGGGAGAAATCGCCGTCGCTTGCGCCGCAGTCGAGCACGATGTCGCCGGGATGGATGAAATGCTCGCCCTGGCCGTAGACGTGGCGGTCGATCTCGGCGAGGTTAAAGGGGAGCACGTAGCGGTTGCCGGCGGGGATCCAGAAGTCGCCGTCGGGGGTTTGCCATAACTCGAGCGCGCCGTCCTTTTTCACGAAGTGCATGACGTGAAGGATGCGGTCCTTGATGGCGATCTGGTCGCGCTGGTTGGCGGTGCTTTGGAGCGCCATGCCGAGCGGGCAGACGGGGCTGTGGCCGGCGGCAACGAGGGTGAGCAGACGGAAGGGCGGATAGCGGAGCCAGAGCGCGGCCGCGACGGCCGCCGCGGCCAGGCCGGCTACCAGAGCGCGTTTCATCGATGGACCTTTACTGGACCGGGGCGGGCTTGTAGAGCGTCTCCATCTGCGAGCGCAGCTTATCGAGGCAGGCTTTCTTGGTGTAGAGCATGTGGCCGGCGTCGCAGTAGATCAGCGACACGTTTTTGCGCAGAGTGTCGTCGAGCTGCATGTGATGCACGGTGTACTCGGTGGCGAAGAACGGGGTGGCGAGGTCGAAGTAGCCGTTGGCGATGAGCACGTGCAGGCTGGGGTTTTGCGTGATCGCCTCGCGCAGGCGAACGCTGACGTCGACAAAGCGATTCTGATATTCTGCGTAGCTCCAGGGGCGGACGCGGCTGGTGAGGATTTCGTACGGCAGGTCGCTTTCGTAGTTCAGCGTGGTGCGCACGTAGTTGTTGAACATGTTGGTGTAGGCGCCCTGCACGGAAGCGTAGCTGGGGTCGTAGTCGAAGCGGCCGGCGGCGGCGTTGGAGGGGATGCCTTCCAGGCGGCTGTCGTAGCGGCCGATGGTGCGGCGCTCGGAGCGGAGCAGTTCGGAGAAGAACTGGAAGTCGCTGACGCGCAGATTCGAGAGCTGGATATAGGACTCGGAGAGTCCTGTGAAGCGGGCGAGTTTCTTTGCGACGGCGTCGCGCTCGGCGGGGGTAAGGCGGTCGCCTTTCATGAGCGCGAGCGTGTAGTCGCCGCCGGCGAATTCGCGCGCCTGCTGGACGGCCTGCGCCACGTCGCCGTGCAGGAGGTCGGCGGGAAGTTTCTTGTGATACCAGGCGGCGGCGGTGAAGCTGGGGAGGAAGAAGATATAAGGCAGATCGTTTCCGGGCGTGGCCTCGAGGGTCTCGAAGTTGAGGACGGTGGAGATGAGCGTGATGCCGTTCAGGTAGATGCCTTCGTGCTCGAGCAGGTAAAGCGACAGGCCGGCCGCGCGGGTGGTGCCGTAGCTTTCTCCGGCGAGGTATTTGGGGGAACTCCAGCGGTCGTAGCGGGTGAGGTAGAGGCGGATGAATTCCGAGACCGAGGCGAGGTCGCCTTCGAGGCCGTGGAACTGCTTCGGATCTTCGCCGGGCGCCGGGCGGCTGAAGCCGGTGCTGACGGGGTCGATGAAGACCATGTCGGTGATGGGCAGGAGCGTGTCGTCGTTGTCGATGAGGCGGTAGGGAGGCTGGGGCTGGGCGCCATCGGGGCCCATCTCGACCCGCTTGGGGCCAAAGGCGCCCATGTGCAGCCAGACGGACGATGAGCCGGGGCCGCCGTTGAAGATGAACGTAATGGGCCGCGTGGACTTATCTGGCGCGTCGTCGCGGGTGTAGCTGACGAAGAACATGCTGGCGCGGGGCTTTCCTTCCTCTGCCTTGAGCACCAGCGTGCCGGCGAGCGCGGTGTAGGGAATTTTCTGGCCGCCGGCTTCGATGGTGTGCTGCGTTTTCTCGATCTTCTCTTCGGCCGGAGGGGCGGGGAATTTCGTGCTTTCGGCCCCGGCGGCGGGTGCGGGCGCGGCGGGGGGCGAAGTTGGCGGCGGCGCCTGCCGGCGCTGGGCCTGCGCGCTCACCAGGGAAGCCATCGAGAGGATTGCGAAGCCCCAGGCGGGGCGGGGAAGCCGGATGGGAAAAAACAATTGAAGGTCTCCTTGTTTTTTAATTTCAGCTCGTTGGCCGCTCCCTTGCCGGGGCGGTGGCGGAGTAATCGGCGCGAAGCCGCGCGGCATAGCCGCGCATGAGTTCGTCCACGCGGGCCGAGTGGGGCGAGCGGACGATCAGCCCGGCGTGATGCTGCTTTTCCATGCGCCAGACGACTTCGGACGCATCGAAGCCAGACAGGTCGGGCCATTCCTGGCGGGCGAGGGTGACGAGGATGCCGGCGTGATCGGCGCGAGGTGTGGGAGGGGCGTAGGCGCCGCGGCCGCCGTCGATTTCGACCTTGGCCCACTCGGCCCAGAAGTTGATGCCGGTGGCGGCTTCGAGCATCTCGGCGATATGCGCGCCGCCGACGCGCGCCGATGTTTCGAGGAAATACACTCGCCCGTCTTCGTGGCCGTGGATGAATTCGGTGTGCGAGACGCCGCGCACCAGGCCGAGCGCATCCAGCACCCGACGGTTCTTGCCGAGCAGCGCGGCTTCGATCTCGGTACCGCGCTCGAGCGTACGGGAAGAGAACACGCCGCCGCCGTGGGAAACCTCCATCGGTGGAGCGCCGTAGCCGCTCGAGATGGCGAAGCGGACCTCGCGTTCGCTGACGATCGAGTCGACGTGGAAGATGCTGCCGGGGATGTAGCGTTCCAGCAGATAGAAGGAGCGCTGGTCTCCGAGGGTTTCGATCAGGCGCCATGCCTCTGCCGGGTCGTGCACTTTCTTGATGCCGATGGCGCCGGCGAGCATGCGCGGCTTAAGCACCCAGGGGGGAGGAATGCGGTCGAGGAACTCGTTGATTGCGGCGTCGTTCAGTACGTGGACGAATTCGGGGATGTTGAGGCCGGCTTCCTGTGCGCGGACACGCATGGCGAGTTTATCGCGGAAGTACCGCGTGGTGGTTTCGCCCATGCCGGGAACGCGGAGGTGTTCGCGGACTGCGGCGGCCATTTCGAGATCGAAGTCGTCCAGGGGTACGATGCGGTCGATTTTGTGAGAGCGGGCGAGATAGCTGATGCCGAGGAGGGTACCGGAGCGGTCCCACTTTTTCTCCTCGTCCTGCATGTAGAAGATGTCGTCGAGGGCCTCGCGCGGCCAAGTGGCGGTGTCCTTCAGGCTGAGAGAGGTGACCAGAAAGACACGGCAGCCTTGGCGTTTCGCCTCGCGCAGGAACTCGTGGCCCTTTTCGTAGCTGGCCAGACAGACGATGGTGAGAGGCTCGGGGTGGCTCATCGGGCACACGCGCCGCCCAGAGTAGCACTTCTCCTACACTGCGCGCCAGAACAGCGCCTGGGGGTTAGCAGGCGCGGCGCTTGCGGAATCGGAGCAAGCCGAGCGCGGCCAGAGCGACTCCAGCCAAAGTCATGGTGGCAGGCTCGGGAGTGTTGGCGATGTCCAGACCGGTCGGGCCGTATGCCGTGATGACCACGAACTGCAGGGTGTTCATGCCGGAGATGAAATTTGAAGTTATCGGCACATACGCCGGCGTCTTGAAGCCTCTGTAAAGACCGCTACTGCTATCTTGATAAACCTGCTTCCCGTTCAGGTAGATGGTTACGGCGTTGTCGACTAACAACCAGAAATCCAGACTAGCAGTGGCAGGATCCCCCACGGAGAATTTCGTCTGGTATGTGGTGGAGCCTTCATTCGTAAATCCTGGGAAGTTCTCGTCAGCCGCAGGCCCGATCCACATCGCACCCTGAAGCGTCGCCCACTGCGGCGCCGGGTTTGTCACGATGACCGCGTCGCCTGGCACGGCGCCGGTGTACAGCCCGGTCGTATCGTTTGTAATGATATAGTTCTGGTCCAACCCGCCGCTCACGTTCTCACCCGTAGACGGCAGGGAAATCGTGCCCGCTGAGGCGGCCCCGGCGATGCTGAGGATGCCCGCTAGCCCGAGGATCCGTAGCTTATTCATATGTCTCTCTCTCCGGCCCCTGTCGCGAAAACATTGATTCGCATCGAGGAACTCTTCATTTATCGTGACTTTCATGTTAACGGCCGGCTCGCCTTAGGGCAATAGGCTCAGCGTACTACGCGTACTGAACCCACGCGAAGGGTCCCGTTGCGGTTATCCTAAAGAGGTCTTTTTAACAATGAAAGCTGGATCTGTTTTCTTTCCTTTGATGGGCCTTGCCTTGTCTTTGCTTTGTCTTCGCGCTGCCGAGTCCCCGGACCCGGCAGCCGTCGAACGAGGCCGGAAGCAATTCGTCTCCTCTTGCGGCTTCTGTCATGGAGATGACGCGACCGGCAACCGTGCGCCGGACCTGGTGCGTTCGGCGCTGGTGAATCACGATGTGGGCGGCGACGAGATTGGACCGGTGATCCGTGCGGGACGCCCGGACAAGGGGATGCCCGGGTTTCCGTTCACCGACGCGCAGATCGCCGACGTGGCCGCGTTCCTGCATGCGCGTACACGCGAGGCGCTGATGAGTGCGCGGGTTCCGCGCGACTATCCTTTGGCGAAACTGCTCACTGGGAACGCCGAGGCGGGCAAGGCGTTCTTCAACGGCGCCGGGGGCTGCGCGCAGTGCCACGCGCCGGCGGGCGATCTGAAAGGGATCTCGCATAAGTACACGCCGCTGATGCTGCAGCACAACATGCTTTCCCCGCACGGCCCGGCGCCCACGGTGACGGTGACCCTGCCGTCGGGGGACGAGGTGAAGGGCACGCTAGCCCATCTCGACGAGTTTGAAGTGGCGCTGCGGGACGCCGACGGCTGGTACCGCTCCTGGTCCCGCGACCGGGTGAAGGACGTGGAGGTGAACGACCCATTGGCCGCGCAGCGGGAACTGATGCCGAAATTGACCGATGCCGACGTACACAATATTTTTGCCTACCTGGAGACGCTTTAATCCCATGCGCCGCGCCCTACCTCTTCTGCTTTCCTTTGCCACGTTGGCTTCGGCCGGAGGGCTGCACTTGCCGGAACTGATGAAGGATCCGACGACGACCTGGCCGACTTATAACGGCGACTATTCGGGCAAACGCTACAGCACGCTGGATCAGATCAACACCTCGAACGTGGGGTCGTTGGCTTTGGCCTGGGCGTTCCGCGCGCATTCGGTGCCGATCAAGAGCACGCCGCTGCTGGTGGGCGGCATTTTGTATTTCACGGTGCCCGACAACGTCTGGGCGGTGGATGCGCGCAGCGGAAGGATGATCTGGCACTACCACTACGTCTCGGACGGCGGCGACCACATCGGCAACCGGGGCGTGGGCATGTACGGCGACTGGCTGTACTTCGAAACGCCGGACTGCCACCTGGTGAGCCTGAACGCCAAGGACGGCAGCGTGCGATGGAAGGTTCAGCTTGCCGATGTGAAGCTCGGCTACTTCTCGACGATGAGCCCGCTGATCATCGGCGATCATGTGATCGCCGGCGTCAGCGGCGATGTCACCGACATCCCCGGGTTTCTCGACGCGCGGGATCCGGAAACCGGCAAGCTGCAGTGGCGCTGGTACACCGAGCCGAAGCCGGGCGAACCCGGCTCGGAAACCTGGCCCGCGCACAGCGACGCGATCACGCACGGCGGCGGCATGACGTGGATGACGGGCACCTACGACCCGAAGCTGAATCTACTTTACTGGGGCATCGGAAATCCGAACCCGGTGCTGGCGGGCGCCGGACGTCCGGGCGACAACCTGTTCACCTGCTCGATTGTGGCGTTGAACCCGGACACCGGAAAGCTGGTCTGGTACTTCCAGCCTTCCCCGCATGACGACCACGACTGGGACGCGGTGCAGACGCCGATTGTCTTCGACGGGGAATTCCAGGGCAAGCCGCGGCATCTCATCGCGCAGGCGAGCCGGAACGGGTACTTCTTCCTGCTCGACCGCGAGACCGGGAAGAACCTGCTGACCAAGCCGTTCATCGAGACGAACTGGGCGCTCGGCATCGATTCCCGCGGCGAACCGATCCGGAATACGAAGAAGGATCCGGCTCCGGACGGAGCGCTGGTTTCGCCGGGCTCGGATGGCGCGACGAACTGGCTGGCCCCGAGTTATTCGCCGCAGACCGGCTTATTCTACGTCAGCTCCCGCCGGCTGTGGAGCATTTTCTATCTGACGGCCGAGGGCAAGGCGGAGGGCTGGGGTGGGCGCGACCAGAACCTGTGGGCCGAATCGCAGATCCGCGCCATCGACTACAAGACGGGCGCGATCCGCTGGTCGCATGACATCGGCAAGGGCGAGGGGCGCACCGGCATTCTGACGACGGCGGGCGGCGTGTTGTTCAGCGGCGATAATTCCGACAACCTGCTCGCGCTCGATGCGGCCACGGGCAAAACGCTGTGGCACGTGAACACGGGAGCCGGCTCGGATAACTCGCCGATGACTTACTTACTCGACGGCCGCCAGTACGTGCTGTACGCCACGGGCGACATGATTTTCACCTTCGCCCTGCCGGCGAAGAAGTAGAAATAGGTCATGAACAGCGACTCGCCCGTAAGTTTGGGCTGCAGCGCGCCCCGGGCCGCCCGGCGCCGCGGTGACAGCGCGATGAGCCCTTCAACCGCGGGCATCGGCGGTCACCGCGTGCGGCCTTACTGCTAGTCCTGTTTCCCGTTCTGGTTCTGCTCGTTATACGCCCGCAATGAGTAGACGCGCCAGCACGAGAACGTGAACGCAGTCGAACTACTGCTGGCGAACAGGACGGGCTGGTCCAGGGTACCACTCGTACAACCGCCGTACACTGTGTCGCTGATCGAACCGAGCGCCGGCATGTAGGCCCCGACGAAATCCCCAGCTTTAACGGGGATCGCCGTCTCGATGGTGAACAGGTTGTATCCCTTAACGGGCGTCACCACAGTGCTCCTTCCGACCTCCTGGAACACGCCCCCCGTTTGCCTGTAGATCACGAGCTGGACCGGATTGGTAGCATCCGCATAGATCTCCCACTGATTCACATGCCCGTTGGCCGTAAACGGGTGGTTAGTATCCATAAAATAGAATGGTCCGTAACCTGTATCGGCGTTACCTCTTTCGACAATGGGGTTCCCTCCGACGGTTGAAACTCCTTGCGCCGGGGCCGTGGTCGCAGCGAGGCACAGACCGAGTATGACGCTCGTGATATAAACACTAACTTTTCGCAAATTGCACTCTCCTTTAGCTTGATTTCCAGGTTGCCCATGGATCGGATGGAGTATATCATGGCCCCCAAGTCCCGACGTCCGAAGCGAAGGTTTGCCGCGGTAGCCCGCTTCTGCCTCGGCCGAGCGCCAGGGTCCGCCCGGTTTCGCTCGTGTCGCCGCCCTCCAACCGCCCAGGCGCCACAGTCAGCGCATCGAGCCGCAGGACCATGCTCACGAGCGACTGCCAGGTGAGGCAGCTCGCGGTTAGCATCGACGAGTAGTACCGGGCTTACCTGGCCAGCGACGAGTTTCCGATCTTCCTTGGTCGCACCGGCAGGCTCGCGGGGTGTGCATTAGTCGTCGCTCGAGAAGATGCTGCCGAGCACATCGAGTCCCTTGTGCTCGTCGCCGCCGGTGAGGTGTGGCGCGAGTTCGCGGCGGAGCTTGCTCAGGGTCATGCTTTGCACGACGACGCGGCCGGGGCCGGTAAGCGTCGCCAGGAAGATGCCTTCTCCGCCGAAGATCATGGTGCGAATGCTGCCGATCAACTGAATGTCGTAGCTCACCGTGCCGTCGAAGGCGACGATGCAGCCGGTTTCGACCTGGATGGTCTCGCCGGCTTTCAGGTTGAACTCGACGTGATCCCCGCCGGCGTGGATGAAGACCGTGCCGGGGCCGGTGAGTTGTTCGAGGATGAAGCCCTCGCCGCCGAACAGGCCCGCGCCGAGTTTCTTGACGAGCGCGATCTGCAGGGAAACGCTCGCCTGCGCGAGCAGGAAGGCATCGCGCTGGGCGAACAGCGTTTGGCCGGGCGCGAGTTCGTAGGCCTGAATCTTGCCCGGATAGCTGCCGGCGAAGCCCGCCTCGCCCGGCAGGTTCGAGTAGAAGTAGGTCATGAAGAGCGACTCGCCCATGAGTTTGCGCTGCAGCGCGCCCCAGATCTTCTGGCCGAGCGTCTGACCGCCCATCCGCGTATCCCATTGGACGTTCGCCGTCTTGTAGATCATCTTGCCGGCTTCGGCATAGACTTCCTGCCCCGGTTGAAGCCTGATTCGCGCGATCTGCAGGTTGCTGCCCTGGATTTCGTAATCCAGTTTCGCGGCCGCCGGCCCGGCCGGCGCGGACGGACCCGTTCCGCCGGCCACGGATTGCCCGCAACCGGGGCAGAAGCGGGCGTCGGCGGCGATTGCCGTGCCGCACGACGTACAGAATGCCATCGATGTGTTTCTCCCCTTCGAAGGTAGATGACGAAATTTTCCGGCGCCGGGTTCGCTA
>DAIDIH010000399.1 GCA_027459465.1 Bryobacterales bacterium
CGGGGTCGTTGGTTTTGTCGCCGCCGTCGGCGCCGAAATCGAGGTCGGAGAAGTCTTCGGGCTCGTCTGCTTTTTTGCCGTCGAAATCGAGTTTGGGTTCCTCGATGATTTCGACGCCGGCGCTTTCGAGGCTGGACAGAATGTCATCGAGTCCTCCCCCGGCGGGGAAATCATCGGCGAGCATGTCGTTGACGTCGTCAAACGACACAAATTTTTGCTTGCCCGGTTCCATCTGTTACTTCGTGTAGCCGACCCTGAACTTCCGACCCATTGGACGTTCCACGCCCTCGGCCTAACCCCCGTTTCCCCGAGTATACAACACAGGCCACCGTGTCAATCTCCCGTTTCGGCGCGAGCGGGGCCGCGTTCGAGCGCGTTCAATTGCGTGATGAGTTTCATCGCTTCGGCATGATCGCCGCGGCGGGTCATGTCTTTGATCTGATTTTTCAGCGTCGCGCGTTGCATTTTTGCAGCCTGTTGCTCTAATTCGCTGACGCATTCGAGCGCTTGGTGGAGGGCCTCCTCGGCCCCAATTCCCTCATCGGCCAAACAAAGCTCGGCCAACAGGGCGCGGTGGGATTCGGGGAGGCGGCCTTCGACGGCCTGGTAGGAGCAGGCGCCGTCGAGGGAAGCGGCGAGGACGGCTTCGAACAGCGGCCGCATGGCGAGGCCGTCGAGGAGTTCGGGCGAGGCGAGGCGCGGGAGGACGGCGGCGCGGGCTTCTTGGCCGGCGAGGAGGGATTTGAGCAGGAGGCGCTCGCGGACGGGAGCGGCGATTTCGCGGGCGAGCGGTTTCTGGGCGGTTTCGGGTGCTCCGGGGGCTTTGCGCAACTGATCGAGGACCATGGCGCGATCGATGGAGAGGAAGTCGGCGGCGTCGCCGGCGACGGCGGCGCGTTCGATGCGGTCCGGGATGCGCTGGATGGAGGGGAGGACGTATTTCCAGGCTTCGATGCGCTGGTCGACGGTTTCCGAGCCGAAGCGGGCGCGGGCGCGGTCGAAGAGCCAGTGGAAAAACTTAGGCGAGGCGTCGAGGCGGGAGCGATACATTTCGACGCCGTTTTGTTTTACGTATTCGTCGGGGTCGAGATCCTCGTTGAGAGAGAGGACCTGGACGCGGAGGCCGCCGTGGATGAGGAGTTCGATGGAGCGTTCGGCGGCTTTTTCGCCGGCGGCGTCGGGATCGAAGTTGACGACGACGCGATCGGTGTGGCGGCGCATGGCGCGGACCTGGTCGGCGGTGAGGGCGGTGCCGCAACTTGCGACGACTTCTTCGACGCCGGCCGAGGAGACGCCGATGACGTCCATGTAACCTTCGACGAGGACGACGCGGTCGTGTTTGCGGATGGCGGCGCGGGCGCGACTGAGGTTATATAAGGTTGCGCTTTTGCGGTAGAGGGGCGTTTCGGGGGAGTTGAGGTATTTGGGCTGATCGGCATCGCGGAGGGCGCGTCCGCCGAAGGCGATGGTTTCGCCGGCCTCGCTGTGGATGGGGAACATGAGGCGGCCGCGGAAATAATCGTAGAAGCCGGATGAGTTTTCGCGGGCGCGGACGAGTCCGGAGGATTCGAGAAGATCGTGGGGGAAGCCTTGGGATTCGAGGCGGCGAAGCAACTGCTGGCCGGAGGGGTCGCTGAAGCCGAGGCCGAAGCGTTCGATGGTGCGCGCGTCGACGCCGCGTTTCGCGAGATAGGCGCGGGCTTCGGCGCCGGCGGGGCTCGAGAGATTTTCGCGGAAGAGCGCTTCGGCGATTTTGTGCATTTCGGCGAGGGCCGAGCGCGCGTGTTCTTCGCGGGAGGAAGAGGGGGTGCGCTTGGGGATAGGGATGCCGTTGCGTTCGGCGATGAGCTTAAGGGCGCCGGCGAAATCGAGCCCTTCGATTTTCATGATGAAGCTGAAGACGTCGCCTTTTTCCTGGCAGCCGAAGCAGTAGAAAAACTGGTGGCCACCGTGGACGGAGAAGGACGGGGTTTTTTCGCTATGGAAGGGGCAGAGGCCGACGAAGCGGGGGCCGGCGCCGGATTTTTTGAGGCGCACGTATTCGCCGATGGTTTTGACGATGTCGACGGAGTTCTTGACTTGCGCGGCGAAATCCATCCTGCGGCCCTTCCTTCATGCTAACGCCACGGCGCGGGCTATCCCGGGCGCGGGATGCGAAACTTGTGTCTCAGCGGCCTGCTTTCGATTATGCTGAATTTCGCCGCCATGGAATGAACGGGCGTTTACTTCTTTCACATTCCTAAGACGGCGGTCATGTCCGTGTGGCGCTTTATCGAACAAGCATTCCCCGCGGATGAGATTTGCCCTTATTGGCTTTGGGAACAGTTGATCGCGGCGCCGCGCGAGCGCGTTGAACAATGGAGCGTGTTTCGAGGACACTTTCTCTCGCACCTCGAACCGTACCTGGGCCGCCCGCTCGCCACGTTCACGATGCTTCGCGAACCTGTGGTGCGCACTATTTCGCATTTTCATCCTGTCCGTCGGGCACGCGAACATCCGTTTCACACGAAGGCCCTGGAAATGTCGCTGAGGGAATTCTGCCTCGATCCGGCGACGCGCCACATGGTGGAGAATTATCAGTGCTGTTATCTCGCCAAGGTTCCGATGGATCCGGCGGAGATTGCGCGTGGGATGTCGGACGAGCAGATGGCGCGGTTTGAGTTGCAGGAAATCCTACAATCTCCCGATCCAAACGTAGGTCTCGAGGCGCTTTACCGGCGCGCGGCGCAGAGGCTTTCGAGCTTTGCCGCGATCGGGTTTGCCGAGGACTTTGACGATTCCATCGCGCGCTTCACTCGTGTATTCGGCTGCCCGGAACCAAAACCGTTCGAGCCGGATAATGTGAATCCGGAGCGGACGCCGATTTCCGAGGTGGATCCGGCGACGCTCGATGTCATCCGGCGTCTTACGGCATGCGACCGGGCGCGATACGAGTTTGGCCGCACGCTGGTCTGAGACGAGACCGCGGGCTGGCGGAAATTTCCCACTACAATTTTTGCCAAAAATGTTTAAACTGAAATTGGCATGATTCGCGAGTCCGCGCCCGAACTCGACCGGTTTAAGGAGGCGACCGCAGGGAAGCTGGCCGGGGTGCGATGTCCTGTGCACCGGCAGAGGCCGCGGCTGCGGTTCGAGGGCGAGACGCTGGGCGAGGTGAAGATCCAGTTGAGCGGTTGCTGCGGGAAGCTGATGACGCTGGCGAACCAGGCGATCGCGAAGGGTTAGCCTCGATTCTTCAGAAGCAGGACGACGGCGATGACGGCTACGGCGATCATGCCGATGGCGATGGCGGTGAAAATATGCTTCGAGCCGTGGCCGGGGTTGACGCTGTCAACATTTTTAACCGAACGTGTTTCCTGGAACGTCAGCGAACGGCTCACCGATTGGTCCGACTGATCCTGGGTGAGAACGTAGCCGGTGGCGGAGACTTCACCGATGGCGCCGCGCAGCTTTGTGCCGCCATGAAGGCGGACTTCGACGGGGCTGTTGGGTTGGATGGCGCGTATCTTTTCCTCGATTGAGAAAGAGGATGACGCTTGTGGTTTGGCCAGGGATGGCAAGGCTGTCAGAACGGTGGCCAGGAGAATGGAAGTGATCCGTCGCCAGACCATTTCGGCGCCCTCCTTGATTTCAATTCCGGAGCGGGTTTCCGAGGTGGGAAGTCGAGTCTGCTCCCTTGGTCTTTTCGAGGGCACGTGGACTGCCAGATCGGGGGTAGGGATGGGATGCGGCGAGGGCCGCTTCCTTGCGGGGGCGGCCCGGTCTGCTAATCGGGCTCTGCGGGGAGGTTACGGTATTCGTCGAGGACGTCGTGGGGGGCGATGACGCCTTCGAGTTGGGTGCGGCCGGCGCGGCTGACGACGGGGACGAGGTCCCAGCGGTCGAAGAAGTGGAGGGCTTTGTCGAGGGGCTGGTCGGGGTGGAGGCAGGGGATGGGATTGGAGTTGAGCACGGAGGCGACTTCGATGGCGCCTTGGCCTTCTTCGGCGAGGTTGGCGAGGGTGTGCTTGTCGACGCTGGTCCAGCCGGAGGGATGGAGTGGGACGAGGGCTGCGGTGAGCGATTTTTCGGTGAGTTGTTGGAGTGCCTGAGCGACGGTTGCGCCGCGAGGTAAGACGAAGTCATCGGGGGGGCGCATGACGTCTTCGACGTGGAGGGATTCTTCCTCGCGGAGGTCTTCCATGGAGGGGAGTTCGAGGCCGTCCTGGCGGGTGAGGAGGTCGAAGATGGGGGTGGGCTGGAGGCCGCGGGAGATGACGTAGGCCAGGGTGTTGGCGACGATGACGGGGAGGATGATGGAGTAGTTGCCGCTGACTTCGAGGACCATGAAGACGCTGGTCATAGGGACGCGTAGGAAGCCGGCGAAGAGGACGCCCATTCCGACGAGGGCGTAGGTGCCGGGGGAGCCGCCGAAGAAGGGGAGGAGGGCGTGTTCGGCGCCGCCGATGGAGGCTCCGAGCATGGCTCCGATGAAGAGGGTGGGGGCGAACATGCCGCCGGGGGTGCCGCTGACGAAGGAGAGGATGGTCGAGAGGATTTTGAGGGCGGCGAGGATGGCGAGGAACTGCCAGGTGAACTGGCCGTGCATGGCATCGTCGATGTATTCGTAGCCGGCGCCCATGACCTGAGGGGCGCCGAAGAGGGCGATGAAGCCGATGAGAGCGCCGGCGACGGCGGGCTGCCAGATTTGGGTCCGTTCCGGGAGGGAGCGGAAGCGGAGGCGGAGTGTGGACATGCCGCGGGCGAAGACGACGGAGGCGAGGCCGCCGACGATGCCGAGGATGGCGTAGGCGATGAGTTCCCAGGGGTGTTCCATGTGGACGGTGGGAACGCGGAAGAGGGCCTCGGAACCGAGGAACCAGCGCATGACGACGGCGCTGGCGACGGAGGAGAGGACGACGGAGCCGAGGACACCGGCGGACCAGCGGCCGATGACTTCTTCGATGACGAAGAGGACGGCGGAGATGGGGGCGTTGAAGGCGGCGGCGAGTCCGGCGGCGGCGCCGACGGGGGCGATGAGGCGCATGCGCTCGCGGGAGAGGTGGGTGTAGCGGCCGAGGGCGGAGGCGAGAGCGGCGCCGATTTGCAGGGAGGGGTCTTCGGGGCCGAGGGAGTGGCCGGAGCCGATGGCGAGGGACGAGGTGATGAACTTGCCGACGGCGGTGCGGACGGGGATGTAGCCGTTATAGATGTAGAGCGCGGCCTTGGTTTGATTGACGCCGCTGCCGCGGGCGCCGGGGAAGAAGTATTTGACGAGTAAAGCGACGAAGAGGCCGGTGAGGGCGGGCGCGAGGACGAGGCGGGTGGGGGAGAGGCCGACGCCGGAGCCGAGGATGTAGATCCGGCACCAGTCGATGGCGAAGCGGAAGCAGACGACGGCGAGGCCGGAGAAGACGCCGATGAAGACGGAGAGAACGAGGAAGAAGCGCTCCTCCTGGAACATGGAGCGCAGCAGGATCCGGGCGGAGCGGCGGGCCGCGGCGGAGGATTGGGTGGACTGTTTCTCATGACCCGTCGCTGTGGTGGACGGGGTGGATGGATGCACCTCAACTCCCTTCATGTAGTTTCGCGATTAAGAGCAAGGCCATGTCGGCGCCGGTGGGCGCGCCGCAGGTGACGCTGGTTTGGCGCTCGATGTCGAAGACGAGGTCCATGGTGGTTTCGACGAGCGAGGGGTCCCGGCGGAGGGCGCGGTCCGTGATGCGGGGCTTCATTTTCTCCCAGGTATCGGGAAGGCTCCGTTCGGCCGGGGTGGGTTGGGTGAGGCCGGTGGCGGGCATGCAGGTCTGGAGGCGGTCGCCGGCGGCCTGGAAGGCCTGGATGACGATGCGGTTGCGCTGGGCGAGGGAGACGCCGCGGCGGAAGGGGTCCATTTGGAGGACGAGTTCGGTGGTTTTGAGGAGGGCGGCGAGGCTGGTGTTTTCGGGCGATTTGGCGAGGGCGGGGCGGAGGTAGCGCGCGGCTTCGGAATAACGGGCGAGTTCGAAGGAGGCCTGGCCGGCGCCGGCGAGGGCGGCGGTGTTGCCGGGTTGGGCGCGGAGGGTGGTGCGGTAGGCGGAGAGGGCATCCTGATAATCCTGGACGCGGAGGAAGAGGTCGCCGAGGCGCCGGCGTTGGTCGGGTTCGTTGCCGAGGGTGGCGGCGAGGGCGATCAACTCGGATTGCGCCTGGCGTTTGGCGTTGATACGGAGCAGGTAGTCGATGAGTTCGAGGCGTGTCTGGCGGCGCATGGGTTCCTTTTCGGGCGGCCAGACGCCGTAGATGGCGTTGTGGTAATAGCGGAGGGCCTGTTCGAGGTTTGTATTGCGGACGGCGATGCGGGCGAGTTCGAGGTTGACGAGTCCGTTTTCGGGCTGGCGCTCCCAGAGGTTGTTGAAGTACGTGGATGCTTCGTCAATGCGGCCGAGGCCTACCAGCGCTTCGGCGAGGTTGAGGCGGAAGTCGTAGCTATCGCGGGAATAGAGGAGGGCGACGTGAAATTCCTGGGCGGCGCGCTCGAAGCGATGCCGGGCGAGGTCGGCGTTTCCTTTGTCGAACCAGTAGGCGGCGAGCGACTGCTGCTGGGAGCGGTACATGGTGGAGAGAGCGCCGACGGCCGCGAAGCCGAAGGCGGCCGCGACGAAAAGCAGGGCGATGATGACGGGTTCTCTGGTCAGGTAACGCCGGAAGTCCAGATTTTCTGTGAGCTCAGCCATCCTCCCTGTCTGGGCGCCAAACGTGGCGGGAACTGCCAAATCATTGATTATAGCGGTTCAAAGAGGGGTTTCGCTTTTGGGGCGCGGGGAGCATAATCAGGGGGATGGAGGGTTCGGCGATGCGAGGCGTTTGGTTTCTGCTGGTTTCGGTGGCGGCGGCGGGGCAGACGGCGGATGCGGTGATCTGGGACACGACGCCGCTCGGGTTGAACATGGAGGGTCGCGTGGGGGCCTGGGAGGGGGCGGTTTGGCAGCGGGGGGTTGGATTCACGCCGGAGTCGCACTGTGTATTGACGTCGATTGCGCTTCCGCTGTCGGCGGAAGGGGCGGGTGGGGCGGTGGCGGTGGTGCTGGCGGCGGACGACCATGATTACCCGGGTGCGCGGATCGAGGAGTTCACGATTCGGGGGATCGGGACGGAGCGGCGGTTTTACACGGTGGATTCGGTGAAGCAGCCGGTTTTGCGGGGGCAGACGCGGTATTGGATTCTGGTTGCGGCGGCGGGGGAGAGCCGGGTCATCTGGTACGGGGCGGGGCTCAATTCGACTTCGTATTACGGCCCGGTGGATGCGTTTCGCAGAAATGGCGGAGAGTGGGCGATCGGAAATCCGTATGCGGGGGATGTGATTATTCGGGGGAAGAAAAAAGTTCGGGCCGCCTGGGGGATGCCCGGGCGGCCCGAAGTAAGTTGGTTTGTTAGTAAGTTGAGTTAGTCGCCGAAGGAGCCGACTTCCTCGCGGGACTCGTCCTTGGTTTGCCTGGCCGGGGTAGCGGCGGGGAGGATGGAGTCGATGGGGACGAGGTTTTCGGGGGCGGGTTTTTCGCCGAGGACGTGCTCGCGGTAGAGCTTCATCATGCGCTCGTCTTCGGCCTGCTTGAGTTTGGCGTCGCGCTGGCGGCGCTTTTCTTCGCGGGCGGTTTTGGCGATGCCTTTGGAGTCGAGGTCGTGCTGGATATCGGCGTTGACGGCGGCTTCGTCGAGGACGAGGTGGTGTTCGAGGGTGGGGAGGGCGACCTTCTTGTTGCCGGCGAAGATTTCGTGGCGGCCTTTTTCCTCGTACCACTTGGTGAGGGTGGCCGTCATGTGCATTTTTTCGATGAT
>DAIDIH010000400.1 GCA_027459465.1 Bryobacterales bacterium
CTTCGGGCGGGATTGCGGAGGTGATCGAGGACGGGGTGACGGGATATCTGACGCGGGGGCGCGGGGCGGAGGCGCTGGCGGCGCGGTTGGGCGAGGCGCTGCGGGACGAGGCGGGAAGGAAGGAAGTGGCGCGGCGCGCGCAGGCGGAGTGGGAGCGGCGGTTCCAGGTGGAGCGGTACCGCGAGGAGGTGGTGGGGTGGATGGCGTGAGCGCCAATGGGCCGCGGATCAGTTCGTCGTGGATCGTCCCGGAGAGGCGGTGGCTGGGGAATGGGGCGATTTTTCGGGGGTGTTGGAGGTGGGCGTCACCGAGGACGAACGTGGAAACGTCCGTTTGGGGTCCTCCGGTAATCAACGCAGCCGTCTCCTTGTCTGAATATCCCAAGAGCGAAAAGTGAACGCTGTGCTTCGCGACGAGTTCGTTGAGCGCCTTGAATTCACCGTTGCGCCGGCCGGGTGGGAAGTCCTGCCGGGATTATCCCTGGCTGGTTACGCACGGCGCGCCGTACGGACCAGGTTTGGAGCGATACCGACATAACGACGATTTCTGCGTCTTCATCGCCGTTGTCGTGCATGTTTACCCAACGGACCCGAGTTACTCCGCGCAGGGGGGCGTAGGCCGGGCTATCGCCGATGGTACTTGCGGGCCATGACGCGCGGTTTCTGAGCCGGCACCGGCCTGAACCACTGTCCCATCGATCATTGCTCCCCGAGCACCGACGGAACTGGGATGAGGACGCTCCAGCGATCACCGATCAAAGAAACCGAGTGCGAAATCCTCAATGTCGCCAATGACACAAGCGCGGTCCAGGAAACGGTTGAAGTGTTCGCAGGCGGTTTCTGGAACAAGCGCACAACTATGGCATGCAGCCAAGTTCGTGGAATCCGGACCTTGACCGCCGCCCCGTCCCACTTCCATGCAGACGGGATCGACTGAGCACCATTGCGCCATCTCCAGGGCTCGGCGAATTACTGGCTCGAGGTTTCCGGGCTTTCCCATTCGCACCAAACCTCCGAGTGTGCCCTCAGCATCTCCAGCAGCGGTGTAAACCAGCAAACCAGCCATTGGCGCATGTTCAAGAGACGATACATACAACCGCTCACGAAGCGCCGCCGTGCTGTAGCCGCACTCGAACGTCAACCGGTTTATCAGAAGATGCGCAAAGGTATGCAGCAACACGAAACGGGGCGTAATCATCTGAAAGCGACCACGACGATTCTGTTGCAGTTGCTGATACCGCCGATCCAGCTCCGCGATTCTCGTTCGAACGTTGTCGCGCCCTTCCCACTCACGAAGGCGAGCTTCATCAAACTCGAAGAACAGGCCTTCGCCAAATACGATGTACGCTGGCAGCCATCGGTCATTCGTACATTCCGGCTTTCGAAGCAGAGCCTTCCTTTGGCCCATCGTCTGGTCGTTGTCGGGAAATACCCTCGTGAATCCGGCAAACGCGCGAGTCTCTCGTAGCCGATGCACCAGCATGATTCCGGCGAAAGGCGAAATGACCCCAGGGTCATACTCATCGAGCACTGCCCGCTGGACCAGCAATTGCGCCTCATTGCGAGGCGCCCGGAGGGTCGCATACTCGGCGCGCCGGAATGCCGTCTCCGGATCATCTTCCGGTATTGTGGCCTCGCCCTGGGTGGCCGCCTTCGTGCCGGTAATGATCGCGATCCCCTCCGCGATCTGCTCGTCGGTGAAGGGTTGAAGCACTTGTCCATGTTGACTGCGCAGGTCCGACGGTTTGACTTGGGCTCCCGCTCCTGAGAGCAGGCGCAGCAAGGTCGAAAACGGCGGCTGTTCCAGCAGGGCAACGAGTTGCGAAGGAGCTGCGTCCGTCTTGCGCGGAAGGTAAAGGGCAGTCCTAATATCCGCGAAATACAGGTTAGAGGCGCTTCGCAACGATCCCCGGAGGGGATTCGAGCAGGTCTCCGTCGCTCCGGTGCCTAGCCATGTCTTGGTCCCGCGGCAAAGATAGGGAGTCCGGTCTGACGCCAGATTGCTACTCAGGTATGTTGAGCGACGGTCTCCCTCCGCGGCGGTAATTTGCGCCAGGGTACGGTTCGCACCACAATCGCACTCGACCATCTGCGCGGCGAGGGACGCACCACCCGTCGCATAGAGCCGCATCGGCTGTTCGCAGGTGGGAGTTGCCGATGAGTGGACCCACTCTCGCCAAGGGAAATCCTGCAAGTGGCCGGCCTCGCACATGGCCACGAATGGCACTTGGACAATGCTGATGCGCTTCTTTCGCTGCGCGAAACACTCGGCACAGTACTCCTTCGGGCGGTGGGTCAGAGGCAGCTCTCGCAGGTGGGAGCAGTGAGGGCAGAAATGCCACTTCGGAAACCGAAGGAATGGAACCGTGAGATTGCAATTCGGTGTCTGATCGTTCGCCCGCTTAATTCGATAATCTGGCGGTAAACGAAAAGATTCGACACCCAATATGCGCTGCAATCGCCACTCCTCGAACGTGAACTCAGCAGGATCCAGGGTCTGCGCGTTCTGTTGTTGGTCTTCTCTTTCGTACCAGTGATCGAGACCGCAAGTAATCACAGAAGTGCCATCTCTCGTCACCGAGAGTGCGCCAACGCCGAACGGGGCGATAAGCTGAGAGCGGCGGATCGGGCCTTTAGGCACTGGAATTTCCTCCATCTACATACAAAGTCGTGATCTCGACCTGGCATTCTGCATCGACGTTTCGCATCGACTGCGGGGTTGGCCAGGATAAGCGAGCCAACTCCGGACTGCAGTAGGCTCCGGCAACCCGGAGAAGTGGTAGATCGTTATTCTGAGCAAACGAGCTCCAGATTACGCGCTCCCACCTGCGCCATTCGTCGATACGTGCGCTGAACTGACTTGCGAATTCCTGTTCTTCTTCAGGATCGACAATCGCAACCCGGTCCCGCAGGATTGCTTCAAGCTCAGCCAGCTTCGCTGCTGGAATCGGGTACGGGCTCGTTGACTGTTGGAGGTTGCCTGTCTGCCTAACATATGCCGCCATCACGGCATGTAAGGCGCGATCCAATGCTGGAGGAGAGAATGGTGTAACGCTCGTCGGCTCGACCTGCGCGTACAGGCGTTCGTGATAGCTACGAAACTTTTCAAAATGGGAACGGTCCCTGGGCTTTGACGCGCCGTAGATCGTCACAACGAGCCCGGGTCGATCCCACCACTTGCGTCCAACGCGGCCAGTTACCTGAATGTACTGCGACGTGGTCTTCGGTTGGCCGACCACGGTAATGAGTGACAGACGATCAATATCGATACCGACCTCGATGATATTGGACGCAAGGCACACGTCAACTGCTGTGCCTGGCCCGGCCGACGGAGTCTCCAGGGCCGAGATAGCCTCCGGGATCTGGTCGCTGGTTAGGCGGCCCGTAAGTTCTTTGATGTGACGGAGCCGGCGAATCTGGTTGAAGTCGATACCAGTTCGGTTCTTAACGACCTTCAGGTAATCAGGAATGTCCGATTGAAAGAGGGAAAGGGTAGTGCCAAGCTCGCGCAAGCTGTTGAAGAAGGCCACCAGCGTCCACCAGGGATCGCGCTCATCTGGTGAAAATGGGACTGGGGCTTGCAGGAGGGCCGAGAACGTCCTCACCTGCGCGGTCTGAAGCGAGCCGAGTCCGGGCGCATGTACCCCGATGAATTTGCGGCCCGGTTCTAACGTGCCGTCGCTACGCTTCGCATATCGCGCGAAATATGAGTCCCCTGCCTCCAGGCCTGGTGGAGGGAAAAGTGCCACCGATTCGCGGGCGTACAACGCTTTGACCTGTTCAGCATAGCGGCGGATGGTCGCAGTGGATGAGATGATTTTGGGCTTTCGATCCCCATAGCGGTGATCTGTACAGAGCTCCTCGACCACAACTTCGAACAATCCCACCATCGTTCCGAGTGGCCCTGAGATCAGGTGAAGCTCATCTTGCACGATGAGGGACGGTGGCGATGCAATCCGGTCGCCGTTCGATTCAAGTCCGAATAGCCCCTTCGCCTCTGGCCGCCACGCCAACATCGCGAACTTATCCACCGTTCCGATAATCAGCGATGGCTTGGTTTCGTAAATTTCCTCGTCGACGACGAAGATGGGCAGTTGATCACCAAATTCGCACGCGGGGTCAGAGCAACGGAAGGCAACTCCACTGCCCTGGCGTTCGTAACCAACTACCTTCGGGACAGCGGTGGGGACGTTCTGTGGGAGATCGAGTGGGCCGATTTGTGCCGCACACCATGGGCATTTGGAGAGCACAAAGGGGTTATCGGCTTTCGTTGGACTCCTCCGCAACGCATTCAGCGCCGCGACTGCGTCGGCGCGGGAATTTGGGGTCGTATCTCCACCGACCCAAATGCCGATTGAAAACGGCTCATCTCCGAGTGCCGCCCGATTCCGGCGACGCAGGTAATCCATGGCGCAGATCAAACCAGCGGCCCGCTGGAACTGCTGAGCCGTAAGGAGGCGCAGTGTATACCGCATGAGCACATCTACTCCGACGTCCTGCGGGTCACGCAGACGGCGCAAGAACATTGAGAATGCGCTAAGACCCAAATAGGCCTCCGTCTTGCCCCCACCGGTTGGAAACCAGATCAGCTCCACCATGTCCCGATCCGCGCTGCCGTGCTCAGCCGTGGATTCAAGCGCCATCACAAAAAACGCGATCTGGAACGGGCGCCACATCCCCCGTCCAGGCGGAGGGTTCAGCGGGTCTGGCGTTTGGATCGGCTGAGAATGAACGAGCCTGCGGGATGCTGCGTTGTACGACAGTGCTCTGGAATCGCGCCTGCTATGGATTTGCTGTAGGAGTATCGCGTGGTTTGCGAGCCGAAACGCAGCTAAAGCTTGCGGCGTGCCACGAAGGAACGCCAATCCACGGCGCATCCGCTGGGCGGCATCCGTGCATTGGCCAAGATGCGCGAGTGCGGCTGGTTGAAGTACCGAAGGCAGCCCGGCCACTTCGGCATTTCTAGCATTGATCCAGGCCTCGTATCGTGTGACTATCTCCTCGATTGCAGCCAATCCGTCGTTACCCGAGATGAGGCCGGCGAGGGCTGCCATTGATACTTCGATGCGCGAGCTATCTTCCCTGCGAATGTCGGGCGTCACACTTGGAGTTTCGAAGACCGGGAGAGACTCAGCGGTGAGAAGTGTCGCGAGACGCTCCGGGGTAATACCATGCCAATCAGCAGCACACCCGTGGCCGACGGCAAAAGTCTCCGCCTGGCGGTACAGCAACGCGAGCGACTGCTCCTCGGCATCCATCTTTTCCATGGGGGTAGACGGGTACGGAAGGACGCACGGAAGCGGTTGCTCGTTCCTTTCTACAGAGACCGAAAAATGCGACTGGAATAGGCAAAATTGGTCGACAGCGCTGGGTGCCAGCTTACGGTTAACAACGCACACCGTGAGCAACTGTCCGTGCTGATCAGGCGCAGGCCGAGTGAACACTTCGACACGAATGTCCAAGTCGTCGGTATTCGTGCTCGTGACTGAATCTGGGGCAAGAAGTTGTCGATCATTTGAGAGCAGACGTTGCGCGGCGTATTTCGCAAGTACGGTAACGGGCAATCGAATCCACCAAGTGCGGGTCTTCCCAGCAACATCGACGTCAAAGGGGTGGTATCTCCCGCCGGTGACCTTAACGCACAGTTCGGCATCGTGGGGTAGCTCCGCCACGAAGCTGATAGCCATGCTGCTTGGCCGATAGGTATTTGCTGAAGTCAGGTCCAGGTCCTCCGCATCGATGTCGACCTTGCTAGTAGCGGTTCGACGTTCGATCGTTTCAAGGTCTTTCTGTGCTTGAGACGTTAGCAGTTCCTCGCCTGTGACCGGGACTTGTCCTCCTTCGTCGGATACGGCTGCCCCCTCGACGATATCCGTAGGGAGTCCGGCATCATTCTGGTCTACGATTTCCCGAGGATAGAGCACTCCGATGCCGTACCGTTTCGTCGGGCGATCACGCTGGAGGATTTCCTCGCCTGTTGCCTTGTCACGGAATGGCCCATAAGAACGTTGCTGTTCGGCAAACACAATCTTGGCCGCGCAATCGATCTCTTCTCCCTGAGGATCGGGGCCGACAAGTTCCTTGCGAAGCGCACCCAGCAAGGTTTCGCGATTGTCGATATCTTGTTGCATCAGACTCTCCTATGCGCTGACCTGGCGCCGTAGCAGCGCGTTGATAATGCTCGCCCTCGCGGCCTGATTCGCCAGGATGATGAGCCGTTCTACTGCACGTGTCACACCGGTGTAGAAAAGGTCAGCGGTTCCCGGCGGGGCTAGGTCGTCAACGTCACCCAGGATGACGACTCTTGCCTCAAGCCCTTTGAACGCATGGATCGAGCAGTATCCTACTTGCCGCGGCGTCCTCTCGGCGAGCGGGCGTACTTCCCAGCGTTGGGGGGGCAAGTCGTGCGCGATGTTATGTTGATCGGCCCGGCTCGAGAGGATGACGACCTCATTTCCTTGAAAACCCGCTTTGACCAGAGCGTCTAGCTGATCAGCGATAAGTCTTTTTTGATGGTCCGCATCGCGGTAATACAGGATCTCCGGTTCAATTCCGTTGTCGGGCCTTAGGACCTTGCTGTAGTCTGGCGCGAGCCGCCCCAGCAAATGCGCCAAGCACGCGATACGCGGTGGATTTCGGCAGTTCTCACGCAACCCATATTCGGCGAATGCCGCCACGCGATGTCGAAGGGCGGTGAGAGGATCCTGAGTTGAGTTCACGTAAAGGGACTGTTTTTCGAAGTCACCAACCAAGCGCCACCGCCCGGTTGACAGCCCGCCGCGGAGGCACATGTCCAGTACATCCAGGTAATCTGGTCGAAGAATGTCCTGAGCTTCATCTACGATCAGCTCGTCATACAGGGTATTGGCCGCTGCCCCTTCCAACAGCACACTAAGTGCTCTGGCTGGCAGATCGACTTCCCAGAAGGATCTGCCTGCTGATGTCGGCGCAGATGCCCCCGCGACATCCAGCATGAAGCGATGCAATGTGGAGACCCTAGCCTGCGGTGCTAGGCTGCCCATCTGCTCTACCAGCCAATGGCCGAGATACCGGTTAAAGCACACAAAAAGAATGCGACGTCCTGCCGCTGCGCCACGTCGCGCCGCCTCGATGGCCAGGAGTGTCTTACCTGTACCAGCGGGGCCCATAAAGAGAACGCGCGGGTTCGTCGTCATAGCATCAAGCGCGCGATATTGCTCTGCGGTGTACTGCTTGAGTTCACTTTCGACCTGTTGCGCTCTTGCTTTCGGACTGGCGAAGACTTCGAACGATGGCCTCAGGATGTCTGCAAGTTCCGTTACTTGTCCCGCCGATGGCCGGTGATCGCCCGTTTGGAACCACAGCGCGCTCCTCTGCTGAAGGTGCGCGCGGGCGCGTAGAAGTACGCTTCGCAAAAGATGGGGAAGGGCTCGTGCCCGAAGCCGCTGGTTGTCAATGAGCTGCCAATCGTGCCACTCGCCCGAGCTCTCGTTCAGAGTCAAGAACGGGAAGACAACCGCCGACCAGCACACGATATTCGACAAATCCGGCCGGGCCTTAGCGATCTGCTGCCGGATGCTGTGCATAGCCTCGGCGGCCTGACGGAACGGTCCACGCGGATTGGGTTTCGGATCATTCCCATACCACCAACCGTTGTCATCCCTCCGTACGTGAGTGCAGCCCTTTACCTCCAGGCAAAGGACGCCAAGCTCAGGCACGATGACTACAAAATCGGCCTCTCCAGAGACCTGACGGACATGCTGCGCAAGGTCCAGCGAGTGTAGAACCACCCAATCGTCGATACCGGGGCTATTCTTAAGCCCGACAAAGACCTCGCGTTCCCCAGGGCTGGGGCAGCCGTCGTATATGTCAGCGGGAAGCATACGAGGCATCGGGGTCTCCAATAGGAAATGGATGGTTCAACTTGGTCGTGGCGACAAGTTGACCTGCCGGAGCAAGGTCAATTATGCGAAATGCCGTGAGACTTCCCGCATCGACCCCGGGCAGGGAAATCTCCAATCGCCCGTCTCGCTCAAGACTGGCTAAGTCCACATCCTGAAGCCGACGCAGGAGCACCCGTCGAATCTGCTGGCCGGCTCGTTGATGAGCCCGACTGATAGCAGCCATTGCATTCCAGTATTCGTCGGTCCGATGCTGCAGTCCAGCGACGCGCATGATGGCGGCGAAATCTCTCGGATCGTGAGTCTTGATGTTGCGCGCGGACATCCAGTTTCGGACGTTGGTTTCGTTGGCACAGGTCGACCCTGCTTCAAGGAGGTGCACGCTGACCTCCAACAGAGAAGAGTCGGCAACCGCCCGGCGCAGTTGTGCCTTCCATTCGCGCTGGCAGTTCCGTGCATCTTGTGCACTCTTGCCTAGGAACTTGTCAGCGATCGGCAGAATGTAGTCGCCACCGCCGGTTGTCCGCAGGAGGACGAACATGCCAGGAGTCAACCGCTGGGCGCGTATCCGATGTACGCGCTCGGTCGGTTCGTCAGTATCAAGGTCGAGCGCGAGCACTGTGGCAGATTCGTCGTCTTCGAAGAAGACGCCGTAGTCGCCTTCGAGCACGGCAATTTTCGCGGGGACATCATCAAAGCTGGATTCCGTCTGGCTGAGACCTCGGCGTTGGATCGCCGCCCAGTCGATCTGGGGCAGGATCGCGTCAGCCTCGACGGCATCATCGGGTTCGTCGGTACCCGAATCTACGGCTTCGGGCGAACTCTCGGTCCGCCCTTGCTGATCGAAGGCGCGCCGACTCGGTGTAGCATCTCGAATCCAGGCATACCTAATGACACATACGTCGGATGCACGGGGCGCCGTAATGACATATTCTGGAAACCAGCGTGCCGCGCCGACAACAAATAGGTGGCTGTAGCATGCTTCGCGCCTGAGCTGTCCGGCGGTGATAATAGTCCACCCGCGCGTCGCGGGATGGGCACGCAAAACGCGCTGTGTCTGGGGAATGAGGCGAGAGTCCTTGAGCAGCAGGGCGCCATCCGTCATCCCATACGGAAATTGCTCAACGAGCAGGCCCATGATCGGGTTGTCTGAACTCGCATGGAGGTTTTCTGCCAGGTCGACTATCCTTGCCAGTTGTTGCGCCGCGGCAGGATGCGCACGCTCATAGAACGGAAGTTGTGATCGAACCGCTCGAAGCGTAGTTGCGATGGACAGGTATTCGTCGTTGAAGGGCAGTGGAGCGGCAGCCGCCACAAATCGATAACGCTTTAGGGCTGCGACGACGCCTTTCCAGATGTCTTCTTCCGCGGCCTCCCCCAACTTCTTCAAAAGCCGGTTAATCCCCAGGCTATAGTCACGGAAGGCTTGGTGCGTCAGACGAGCGCGCCGTATAGCGGCGCTCGCGCTTAAGGTGTACAGGCGATCGATTACGGCTAAGTCGATCATCGCCGGACCTCCAGGAATCCGATCGCGTCTAAACCGACCGGGACGTGCGTCCCTGGTCGCCATTGCGACTCACCGGATCTCGTGTAGTATCGGGTGTTCACTTGCGCAAGCCCGTCTTGGAACGTGGGTTCTGTGCGATCGAGAATCACAAGGACATTTGCGCGGCTAAAGCAGGCCCCCCATTTTGTGTACGATGCGGCCCCGTCGAATATCACCAGTCGCGCATTCTCGACGTCCTCGGGCGCTGGACCAGCGTCCCGCTGAGTTGCGTAGGCAGCCGTTCGCGCGTGGTTCGATTCGCTGATGAACTTACGAATACGCAAGATATCGTTGAGCACTCCTTCATTCACCGCCTGTCCCTGGACCGGAACTCCACACCGCACCTGGGTACTCTCCTCGCGAAGGGCATTGATCTGGCCAATGACGACCACTCGGCATCGCGCAGCAAGGTGCAGCAGGTGCTGTTCGTCTTGCGTGTAGAAGTGGTTGACGAAGCCGC
This sequence comes from Bryobacterales bacterium, assembly GCA_027459465.1. Lineage (GTDB taxonomy): Bacteria > Acidobacteriota > Terriglobia > Bryobacterales > Bryobacteraceae > JAJYKC01. Next base: position 9,886 of record DAIDIH010000400.1, read on the forward strand.
TGTGTGCCGCCAGAGCCGTTCCGGTGGCGCGAGGTCCAAGGGAAGGCGGAATATCAGGTTGTACTTGGACGTTTATCGCGTCGGCTTCCTTAACGTAGTGAGTAAGCCCTCCTGACCTGTATGTGGATTTTGCTTGGACACAGACCTTTATAAAACGCGTCGCCCCTTGGGCAACGGCACCAACGAATTGTCCCCGGAGCTTCCTGCCTGCATGGAGGTACGTTAATGCAGTCGGCGTTTGCGCGGGGTCCGGCAAAGCCAATAGCCTCTCGAAGTGGCGCTTCTCATCTTCCTGCGTTGGTACGGGTAGCGGTTCTGCGAGAACTGCCCCTAGCGCGGCAAAACTGGCGGCCAGCGCGCGATGCGGTACGCAAACCGCTATGAAACTCCGATCACGACCCGAGTCCTCGCCTCGGAGATCCCACCCGAGGCGGATGAAGAAGTGGGCCCAAGCTGGAAACGGACACCAGCCTTGGCCCTGCGAGTAGCGGAGCGCGAGACACCTGTCCAATCGCGACGGCATGAATTCTCTTCCGTTTGTTTTTCCCTTCCGAAAGCAACAATCATAATCGACCGCTCATCTGTTTGTCTGCGTACGGTTCCCGCGTCGGCTGCTGGCACCCATAGGAACAAAGCTCTCTGATGTGGCACGTGCCGCATTTCGGGAGTTTAGGTGTGCAAACCTCGGCAGCAAAATCCAATAGACCGTAGTTGTGGACGCTGACCTCCCGGCGCGGCAGTAGTGCCCAGGCGGTCGCCCATGCCGTACGGTTCCGTCGAATGTCAACCTGGGAGGGGGTGTCGAATATACGCCCAAAGACGCGCAGCACATTCGCGTCGACGATCGGTAGGCGCTCGCCATACGCGAAGCAGCTCACGGCGGTCGCTACGTACAAGCCAACGTGGGGAAGCGTGAGTAAATTGACAACATCTGTGGGTACTTGTCCCGCATACTCCCGCACGAGGTATCGAGCGAGGTCGCGCAGCGCATTAGCACGTTGATTCTGAAGGCCCAGGGGGCGCAAGAAATTCGCGAGCCAACGGAGGCTGGCACGCGAAAGCCTGTCGGGTGTTGGATAGCGCGCGACCAACGTAGGCCATATGCCAGCGACATCCGGGGCCTTCGTTTGGACAAGGAGTAATTCCGCAATCAGCAGGCGGTACGCCGATATGCCAGGCTCCCGCCACGGAAATGTTCTCAGGTTAGCTTTCGCGTAAATCAAAAAGGCCCGGCGCAATTCCGGCGGGGCTTGCACGGATCGACTCTCGGGGAAACTGAGGAATAGCACCCTGTGCTCATGCCGGATGGTGGCGAGGTCCACTTTGTCAAAGCGCCCGGAGTTCATTGTCCTCCGGGTAGCGCAGTGTCTTTCGAATCGCCGCTGCCAACGCCTCAGCAACCGGCGGAGCCACCGCGTCGGAAACCATGCGGATCTGATCCGACAATGTCCCAACCAGTACATACTCGGGAGGAAACCCTTGCAGTAGCATCGCTTCGTAAACGCTTAACCGGCGTTTCCCGCTCGGGTGGACATGAACCTCCCGATGACCATACGCCACGGTCCAGCTCGGTTCATTCCAGCGGAGGACCCGAAAAGGCCGTCCTTTCATCTCGCCCTGTTTGAGGGTTCCATTCGTGAACCTTGGTGACCGCGGGCGCATGCACCAGTGGTTCGGGTGATGTGGAATCGCGTCAGGCGCGGTGCCACGCTCAAAGAACATCGGGGGCGGGAGTCCTGAAATCTTCTCGCGGACTGTAACACGTGATTGAGGGTTCCCAACAGGGAAGGAAAACGCCAGATCCGGGTACTTTTCTTTGTTGAGGCCGACGATGAAAACTCGTTTACGCACCTGAGCTACGCCGAATTCCACCGCGTCGAGTTCGCCCTCAAAGATGCAGAAACCCGCACCAGCGAAGAGCCGCTTGAATTCTTCGAACATCTGTCGGTGGCGATGATGCTTAAGGCCCAGTACGTTCTCGAAGACGAAGAAGTCGATTGAGTACTCCGCGTTAAGCTCCTTCAGGATGGCTGCGTAATGAAACGGGAGTTCGGCTCGAGGATCGCTCTCTTTCTTGTACCCATTACTGAGCGAGAAGGCTTGACAGGGAGGCCCCCCGATCACACCGACCGGATGCGGGTCGTCAGGCAATTCATGCAAGCGCTGCACTACGTACCCCCGAGGAGCGATCGCGAGATCGCTCCTCAAGACAGCGCAATCGGGGTGGTTGCGCTTAAAGGTCTTGCAGGCAGCGGGAGACGCGTCAACGGCTATAACGGGGGTGAAGCCCGCCTTTTCGAATCCAACATCAAACCCTCCTGGTCCGCAGAAGAGACTAACGACAGGCAGTGCCGTAGGTGCCTCATTCTCGCCGCCGTCGCGTGTCGGATTATCGATCCGTGATCCTCGCAAGCCGTTCATTTTACGCGACAAGTGAAGGCCTCCAGCAGCAAGCTTGGCCACACCTTGCCCACGGTCAATTGTAGCGTTTGGCTCCTGACATTTGTTCAAGGGATGTGATTTCTGTGATCGTTGTTCGCTCTGGCAGTCACGGTATGCGGGCCTGCCAGAGTGCGCGGCGGATTTCGCGGAAATTTTATCGAATGGCGGCGGTACGGATATCTGATTCGATAGCCGCACCGGCCAGAGCGCTTTCAGGCGCGCTTTCCTCTTGATCATGGCTTCCTGGATACCAGCCGCTGGCCCTTGGCGAAAGGCGAGCGTGGCGGACATGGCGCGGGCGCGGGTTTACGGCGGCGGGCCGGTGCGGGTGGGGGTGATCGGGCGGATTGAGGAGGACAAGGGGCAGTGGGATTTTGTCGAGGCGGCGCGGGCGTTTCCGGAGGCGCGGTTTGTGGTGATCGGGGCGCCGCTGTTTGCGGGCGCGGAGTATTTCGAGCGGGTGCGGGCAGCGGCGGGGCTGGCGGTGGAGTTTCCGGGTTGGTGCGAGGATGTGGCGGGGGCGCTGGCGGGGCTGGATGTGCTGGCGGTGCCTTCGTTTGAGCGGGACCCGAATCCGCGGGTGATTCTGGAGGCGTTTTCGGCGGGCGTGCCGGTAGTCGCGTATCCTTCGGGCGGGATTGCGG
>DAIDIH010000401.1 GCA_027459465.1 Bryobacterales bacterium
CTCCGACTCCTCGCCGGTCCCCACAAGCTCTTTCCGCGTTTACCTTCTCCGCGTCTCGACACTCGTCCCCCGCGGGCAACAGTTTGAACTGGGTTGGAAGCAGGCTCCGCGCGGCTCATCCAAGCGGGCAGAAGACGGTACCCCGGTCTTCGCCGAGATGGCCGATCCGGGCACCGTGTTCGAAGGCTCCTGGCAGGAAAGTGGATTTCTCGCTTCCCAGGAGATCGCCCGCGCCCTCAAGCGTTCCAAAGCCGCTTCACGCAAGGCGATCTTCGACGCCGTGAACGGCTGCGCCGCGCAACAACTCTCCCTGCACAAGCAGTACGCCGAATGGGCCGGCCTTCCCCGTCTGGCCGAATATGTCGCCGCCCTTTCCGCGCGTTTGGAAGAGATCCGCGCGAGAGAGAACACCTGCCTCACCTGCATCGGGTGGGGCGGAGGCTTCCTGTCCAAAAGCGCCTTCCTCGACACAACGGACTCGAGTTTCCGCACCGTCCTGAAGCAGTCCGGCATCTACGCCCGGGCCATCCAGAGCGGCTTGCCATTCCCCAAAACTCGCCGCATCGTATTTCTAAACAACGAGCCGGCGACGCTCGCGGGCTGGGTTTCGGTCGAGATCGAATAAGAGTCAACACGCGACTACATTTCTGTTATTGTTGGGAAGCGCTGGCCCGGTAGCGCGTAACTGGTCCTTATGCCCATCCCAACAGAACCCATTGGCAGCATCCCTCGTACGCCGCAGTTAGTCGCAGCCTGGCGTGATCTCGCGGCGGGCCGGATCAAGGCCGTCGAGTTTGAGCCGATCGCGGACCACGCGCTACGCCACACCATCCGACGCTTCGAACAGACCGGCTCGCCCGTAGTCGCCGACGGCGAGCAGACCAAACCGAGCTTCGCAACCTACCCGCTCGCCGGTCTCGATAATTTGGCGCCCGACGGCGTTGTCATTCCCTTCGAGGACGGCCACACCCGCCAACTGCCGCGCCTCGTGAAAGGCCCCTTCCGCTACTCGACGCACGCTTCCAAATATCTCGCCGCGGCGAAGCGCATCACCCGGTTGCCGGTCAAGCAGGCGGTGATCTCCGCCTCCGCCCTGAGCCTCATTTATCCCGACGCCGGCCTGCCGGACTACTCGCCGGAACAGTTTCTCGCCGACCTCGTCGCCGAGGCCGTCGCCGACATCCGCCAGTGCCTTGACCTCGGCGCCGACAGCGTGCAGATCGACTTCACCGAGGGCCGCCTGTCTGTCCGGCTCGATCCCTCCGGCGGGCTGCTGAAATATTTCATCGCGCTCAATAACCAAGTGCTCTCTCATTTCAAGGACGAGGAACGCCGCCGCATCGGAGTCCACACCTGCCCCGGCGGCGATCGCGACGCCACACACAGCGCCGGCGTCGACTACGCCGACCTCCTGCCGTCTCTGTTCCAGCTTCGCGCCGGCCGCTTCTACATCCAGTTGGCCAGCGAAAAGGACCCCGCCCGCGTGCTCAAGATCATCCAGGAGCACATGCGGCCCGACCAGACGGTCTTTGTCGGCGTCATCGATCCGATCAATCCCGAACGCGAAACGCCGGCCTTGGTCGTCGACCGGATCCTGCAGGCCGCCTCCTTCATCCCCATCGCTCAGCTCGGCACCACCGACGACTGCGGCTTTGCGCCGTTCTCCGACGATATTTCCACCTCGCGAGACACCGCGTTCGCCAAAATCGAAGCGCGCGTGAGAGCAACGAAGCTTGTCTCGGCCAGACTGAAACTCGCCTAGCGGCCGCCGGGAGCTACTAGAGCATCGACTTGATGGCCGTTCGCAGTTCGTCTTCGGTCATCGCGCCGGGATGGTACAGCCGGACAATGCCCTTGCGGTCAATCAGCACGATCGTCGGCGTCGTGCTCGCCCCGTACTCGACAAAATTCTCGTTGCTGACCGGCATCGGCACGTCTTCAACGGGCTGGTAGAACGCTCTACGAACTTGCGCGATGTACTTTATTTCCTCCGACGGCGTGACGTGATCCGACGAGGCCGTGTAGCCGTAGTACCGCGTCGGTCCGCAGAGCACAAGCCCCTTCAACACAAACTCGGAGTGGATCGCGGCGAGAATCGGGACTTCGGCGCGACAATCCAGGCACCAGTGCGCCCAGAAGAACATCAGCACGACTTTGCCGCGAAGATCTGCCAGCGGAACCGGCTTCGGACCGACATAGGCCGTCTCCACCAGAGGCGGCGCCGGCTGCCCGACCAGCGTCAGTAGCAGAAGATTCTTCTGAATCCGCGGAGTGAACGAGGTGTTACGCCACTGCGCCAGTTCAGCCCGGAAAAAGCGAATTGCGGCCTCCCGTTCACCGGATTTCGCCAACGCCTGCCCTTTCACTTCAATCGCCGCGCCGATCGCGGTGTCCAGTTGTTTTTCGTCCGGCCCGCGACGCTTCCCCCCAGCGGGAACCAGGCTCAGAATCTCTTCGGCGCGCGCCTCTGCCGGGCCGAATTGATTCGACAGCAGCAGCGCGCGGGCGTACCACGACGATGCCTCGAGCCACTCCGGCGTCACCCCGTTTTCGCCCCGCGCCACTCCCAACTCGAACTCCGCCATGCGGAAGTCGCCGCGATTCAGAGCCGCCACAACCTGTTTCACCAGTTCGCCATCGGCGTGAACCGCGGTGGCAATAAGCAGCAAGAGAATGAGCCGTCTGATTCCTTTACCAGCCAAGCAGGCGCCCTCCGTCCACGATAATTGTCTGGCCCGTGAGATACGACGATTCGTCGCTCGCCAGTGTTACTGCGATCGCCGCAATCTCCTCCGGTTGGCCAAGATGTTTGATCGGCTGCAGTGTCATGAGTTTCTCCGCGCGCGCGGCATCCTTCCAAAAAAATTCGCTGAGCGTGGTCTGGATGAGGCCCGGCGCAATCGCGTTCACCCGCACGCCTCGCGGACCGAACTCGAGCGCGTAGGACTGCGTCATCATAATCAGCGCGGCCTTGGTCATGCTGTACAACAGGCTCTCGAACTGCGGACGCAGTCCTGCGATCGAGGCGATATTCAATATCGTTCCCGATCCTCTCTCAAGCATCGCCGGCGCCACCAGACGCACCAGTCGGAACACGCTCTTCAGGTTTACTTCCACCATCTTGTCGAATTGTCCTTCGTCGAAGCCGAGGCAAGGACCCTGCGCAATGTTCGTCGCCGCGTTGTTCACCAGAATATCGATCTTGCCGAGCTCTCGAAGCGCGGTGTCGCGAAGTTTCTCGCAGTCTGACTCCCGCCCCACATGACACGCCAGTCCTGCCACGCGCCCCGCCAACCCTTGCAACCGCGCCACCGCGCCGTTCACGCCCTCCTGCTTGCGCGAACAGATCAACACATCCGCGCCTTCCGCGGCGAAGGCCCGCGCGATGGCCTCGCCGATTCCTCTCGTCCCGCCCGTCACGATGGCGGACTTGCCTTCCAGTCGCTTCATGCCGGATCTATATATGGAACAACTCGCGCACGTAGGCGAGGCTCGCTTCCAGATCTTCCCGCTCGAGTTCCACACCCCGGTTGAAAGCGTAATCCGGAGTTGGCTTGCCGGTTTCGGCGATCGTGAGGAACCGGCTGAACGAAGCCGCCTGGACGTCCTGATACGTGCGCCAGAACTCCCGCTTGCGCCACGGATATTGGCGCGGGCCGAAGACGATGCTCTCGAGCGACAGTGCCTTCCCTGGGCAGAGTTCGGCAAATCGCAGCATGTACTCGCGGATGCCGACGTTGCCTTGGCCCATCCGCACCCAGGTCACCGCCGCGCCGTCATGCGTGTTCCAAACCATCGTGTCCCGTGTGTGGCTGGTCAGCACGTACGGATGCAGCGTTTCGAGCGTGTAATGCGGATCCTCAAGCGTCCACAGCGGATTGCCCGAATCCAGGCAAACGCCCGTGATGTCCGTGCCGGCCTCGCGCACCAGCATCTCCACCTCCGGCGCCGTCATGTCACCCGCGTGATTCTCGATCGCAACCTTGATTCCTTTATCGAGCAGGTGCGGGCGAACCGAATGAAGCACCTTCACCGTGTCCTCGATGTGTTTGGTGATCGGTCCCGGATCCCGGTCGGCCGCGGTTCCGAGCACGGAGCGGACGATGTTCGAACCCACAATCGTGGCCGCATCGATCATCCGTGTGAGCTGTTCCTCCGCGGTGCCCAACTCCGGCTTGAAAGCCTTCGACGAAGGACAGATCGACGTCATCCCAATCTCCACCTCGATGTTCAGCTTCTGTGCATGTTCGCGGACAGATCGAAGGTTCGCCGGATCGAGCGAACCCAGAAACCGTGTCTCCGAAAAATGTACGACGCGCGCCTTCTGTTTGGCGCAGTAGTCGAGATATTGGATCGGCGTCCAGTTCTGGTTGCGGATGCTGAACAGATCGATGCCGAGTTTAATGGGAGGCGTGGCGGGCTGTGCCGCGGCGTTGGCCATGAGGGCGGAAGTAGCGAGAAACTGTCGGCGATTCATGGGACAGAGCCTATTCTACCGGGTTCCCGGCGGCTGCAAGGCCCCCTTAAGTTGTTTGCAACCTCGGCTCGGTTCTATCCTGAATGAGGGCGGGCGGTAAGTTTTCTCGCGCAGTCGCCACTCGCCATCATCCATACAGGTGAATATCGAATGAGCACGACCGCGGTGGCGGTGGCCCGGCGAAAGGGCCTCCGCTTCTATGACTCGACCGTCGGCAAGAAGGCGGTCATGGCGGTGAGCGGAGTCGTTTTATTCGGCTTTGTTCTCGCCCACATGGCAGGCAACCTGCAAATCTACGAAGGTCCGGAAAAACTCAACGGGTACGCGAAACTGTTGCGCGCCATGCCGGCGGCCCTCTGGGGCGCGCGCCTCACCCTGCTCCTCATGGTGGTTTTGCATATCTGGTCGTCCGTGAAACTCGCGCTTCTGAATAAGCTCGAAGTCCGGCCCGCCGGCTACGTGCGCTACAAGTATCAGGCAGCCGGCTACGCCGCGCGAACCATGTACTGGAGCGGGCCGATTATCCTCTGTTTCGTTATCTATCACCTGATGCAATTCACATGGGGCGTCGGCGGCACGCCCTATCAGGAAGGCAACGTCTACGCCAACGTCGTCGCCGGTTTCAAGGTCCTTCCCGTTTCGGCTTTCTACATCCTGTCGATGATCCTGCTTGGCATGCATCTAAGCCACGGCCTTTCGAGCCTCTTCCGCTCGCTCGGCTTCGATCATCCCCGCTACACGCCCGTGATCAAGCGCCTCGCGGTCGCGATAAGCACACTGATTGTGATTGGCAACATTTCCATACCAATCTCGGTACTGGCAGGGTGGGTAAAGTAATCATGGCACTCGACGCAAAATCCCCGAGCGGGCCGATAGAAAACCGGTGGGACCGGGCCCGTTTCGAAATGAAGCTGGTGAATCCGGCAAACAAACGCAAGCACACCATCATCGTCGTGGGCACCGGACTGGCCGGCGCTTCCGCCGCCGCATCGCTCGGTGAGCTGGGCTACAGAGTCAAGTCATTTTGTTTCCAGGACTCGCCCCGCCGCGCGCACAGCATCGCCGCCCAGGGCGGCATCAACGCCGCAAAGAACTATCCCAATGACGGCGACAGCGTGTTCCGCCTGTTCTACGACACTGTCAAAGGCGGCGACTTCCGCGCCCGCGAATCGAACGTATACAGGCTGGCGCAGATCAGCGTGAATATCATTGACCAGTGCGTCGCCCAGGGCGTTCCCTTTGCGCGCGAGTACGGCGGCACGCTTTCCAACCGCTCCTTCGGCGGCGCCCAGGTTTCGCGCACCTTCTACGCCCGCGGGCAGACCGGCCAGCAGCTTTTACTCGGCGCTTACCAGGCGCTCGAACGGCAGGTGGAAGCCGGCCAGGTGGAGATGTACCCGCGAACCGAGATGCTCGATTTAGTCGTCATCGACGGTGCGGCGCGCGGCATCGTCACGCGCAACCTCGTCACCGGAAAAATCGAATGTCACGTCGCCGATGCGGTCGTTCTCGGCACCGGCGGCTACGGCAACGTCTACTATCTGTCGACCAACGCCAAAGGTTCAAACTGCACCGCCATCTGGCGCGCGCACAAGCGCGGTGCGTACTTCGCCAATCCCTGCTTCACGCAGATTCACCCCACCTGCATCCCGGTTTCTGGCGATTATCAATCCAAACTCACCTTGATGAGCGAGTCGCTCCGCAACGACGGACGCATCTGGGTGCCGAAGACCGGTGGCGACAAGCGCCGTCCCGAGGCGATCCCCGAAAACGAGCGCGATTACTACCTCGAACGAAAGTATCCGAGCTTCGGCAACCTCGTGCCGCGCGACGTAGCCTCGCGCAACGCCAAGCAGGTCTGCGACGAAGGCCGCGGCGTCGGACCCGGGGGGCTCGGCGTCTATCTCGATTTCAGCGATGCGATCCGCCGCCTCGGCGAAGACAAAATCCGCGAGCGCTACGGCAACCTCTTCGAAATGTACGAGCGCATCACCGACGACAACCCCTACAAAACCCCGATGCGCATCTACCCGGCCATTCATTACACGATGGGCGGCCTCTGGGTGGATTACTACCTGATGAGCACCATCCCGGGCCTGTTCGTCATCGGCGAAGCGAACTTCTCCGACCACGGCGCGAACCGTCTCGGAGCAAGCGCGCTTATGCAGGGGCTGAGCGACGGTTACTTCGTCCTCCCTTACACGGTGGGCGACTACCTGGCCAAAACGAAACCCGCCCCGACGGACGTCTCTCATCCGGCATTCCACGAGGCCGAGGCGCACGTCCAGTCCCTCACCCAGCGCCTCCTGTCCATCCAGGGCAGGCGCTCGGTGGATTCCTTCCATCGAGAATTGGGCAGGATCATGTGGGATGACTGCGGCATGTCGCGCAACGCCCACGCCCTCGAACACGCGATCGGAAAAATTCGCGAACTCCGCCAGGAGTATTGGCAAAATGTCCGCGTCCTCGGCGCCGCCGAAGACCTGAACCAGTCGCTCGAAAAAGCCGGCCGAGTGGCGGACTTCTTCGAACTGGCCGAGTTAATGTGCCGCGACGCGCTCGAACGCAACGAGTCCTGCGGCGGCCATTTCCGCGAGGAGTATCAGACGCCGGACGGCGAAGCGCGCCGCAACGACGACGAGTTCTCCTATGCCGCCGCCTGGCAATACCAGGGAGACGGCGCTCCCCACGCGCTCCACAAGGAACCCCTCGAATTCGAGTACGTGCATCCGAGCCAGAGGAGCTACAAGTAATGAAACTCATCCTCCACATCTGGCGGCAGAAGAACGCGGCCAGCGCTGGCCGCATGGTTCGCTACGAAGCCGGCGAACTGAACCCCGACATGTCCATGCTCGAAGCCCTCGACGTTCTTAATGAGCAGCTCATCGAGCGCGGCGAGGAACCGGTGGCCTTCGAGCACGACTGCCGCGAAGGCATCTGCGGCTCCTGCGGCTTCATGATCAACGGCGTCGCGCACGGGCCGCAGCGTCTCACCACCACCTGCCAACTCACGCTCCGCCATTTCAAGGACGGCGACGAACTGTATCTGGAGCCGTGGCGCGCCAAAGCCTTCCCGATCCTGAAGGATCTGATGGTCGACCGCGGCGCCTTCGACCGCATCATCGCCGCCGGAGGCTACATCTCCGTACCGACCGGCAGCGCGCCGGACGGCAACGCCATCCCCGTGGCGAAAGACAACGCGGATCGCGCCATGGACGCCGCCGCCTGCATCGGCTGCGGAGCCTGCGTCGCCGCCTGCCCCAACGCCGCCGCCGCCCTCTTCACCGGCGCCAAAATCACGCACCTCGGCCTCCTGCCGCAGGGCGATCCCGAACGCCACCAACGCGCCCTCAACATGGTCGCGCAGTGGAACCTCGAAGGCTTCGGCTCCTGCACCAATCTCGGCGAGTGCGAAGCGGCTTGCCCGAAAGGCATCCGCCTCGAAGTCATCGCTCGCATGAATCACGACTTTCTCGCCGCCAGTTGCCGCCGCCGCTGACTCTCCTCGCCAATCCCGCACAAAATTTGTCACCATACGGGGGATGAGCGTAACGAAACGGTCCTACCGCGGATGGACAAATAACTACGAATTGAGCAACGGCGCGATCGAAATGATCGTCACCGCCGACGTCGGCCCGCGCGTAATTTCCTGCGGATTCCCCGGTGGCCGGAATCTTTTCAAAAACTACGACGGCGCCATGGGCGGGTCCGGCGAAGACCACTGGGAGAACCGCGGCGGCCATCGTCTCTGGGTCGCCCCGGAGGACCCCACCACCACCTACGCGCTCGACAACAGCCCCATTTCCATCACCGAAACCGCCGAGGGCCTCATCGCGACGCAACCCGTCGAGCCCGACACGCGCCTGGAAAAGCAGATCGAAATCCGCCTCGCGCTCTCGGCCGCCGAAGCCACCATCATTCACCGCATCCGGAATCACAACCGCTTCGCCGTCCGCTTTGCTCCCTGGGCGTTGACCGTGATGGCGCCGGGCGGCGTCGCGGTCGCCTCTCTTCCGCCCCGCGCCCGCCACGAAGACCGCCTCCTGCCCACCAATCCACTCGTCATGTGGGGCTATACGGACCTCTCCGATCCCCGCTGGAAATTCCTGCCGCGCCACATCCTCCTGCGTCAGGACTCCGCGGCCACCGCGCCGCAAAAGGCCGGCCTGTTCGCCGAACGTACCCGTGTCGCTTATCATCTCGATGGCGATGTCTTCCTGAAAACCTCCACCGCCGATCCTTCCTCCGCCTATCCCGACATGGGCGCCTCCTGCGAGATCTTCACCAATCGCGACATGCTCGAACTCGAAACCCTGGGGCCGCTCGAAACCGTCGCCCCGGGCGCCTTCGTCGAGCACATCGAGCATTGGTCGCTCCACCGCGCCCCATCGTTCCTCACCATGAGCGACGACGAACTCCACGCCTGGTTTGAGGGCCGTTAAACGACGGCCTTCTCCGGCGCCGTCCACCCGCCGCTCGCCGCGGACCGCTCCACCGCATCCAGTACGCTCTGCACCGCAAGCCCATCCTCAAAATTCGGATGGAACGGCTCGTCCCGCTCCAGCGCGCGCAGAAAATCCCCCAGCGCCGCGATGAACGTGTGCTCGTAGCCGATGATGTGGCCGGGCTTCCAGAAGTTCGTGCCGTACGGGTGTCCCGGCGCGGTCACCAGAATGGACCGCGGTCCCTGCTCGGTCGAGTCGAGCGTCGCGTCGTGAAACTCCAACCGGTTCAGATCCTCCAGGTTGAACCGCACCATGCCGCGCGAGCCGTGGATCTCAAACCGGTTCTGATTCAGCGCCCCAACCGCGTACCGCGTCGCCTCGAACGTCCCCTTGGACCCGTTGGCGAACTCCACCATCACCGCGGCCGCATCGTCGATCTCGCGCCCCGGCTCAAACGTGCTCTGCATCGCCGAAAGCCGCGACACCGGGCCGTTCAACTCGAGCGCCGTGTCGAAAAGATGGCTCAGCAGATCTCCGGTGACGCCGGATCCGGCCACCGCCTTCTCCATCTTCCATCCGGTCTTCCGCGACGGATCGTTGCCCCACTGCTGCAGGTACGTCGCGCGATAGTGAAAAATCCGTCCGAGCCGTCCCTCCTCAATCAGACGTTTGGCGAAAGCAATCGCCGGCACCCGCCGGTAGTTAAACCACACCATCGTCCGCACGCCCCGCGCCGCCGCCGCCATCCGGCGCGCCTCGTCGAGCGTGTTAGCCATCGGTTTCTCGGCGAACACGATTTTCCCGCCTTCCGCCGCCGCAATCGCAATCGGCGCGTGCAGCGAATTCGGCGCCGCGATGTCCACAATGTCGATCTCGGGCCGCGTCACCGCCTCGCGCCAGTCCGTCGTCGTCTCCTCCCAACCCCATCGCTCGGCCATGGCGCCAAGCGTGCCGGCGTTGCGTCCGCACAATAGCCTCAAGCGCGGGCGGCGCTTCAGTTCGAAGAAATGCGCCACCTGGTTGTAGGCGTTCGAGTGGGCGCGGCCCATGAATCCTTGTCCGACGAGTGCAATGTTCATGCGAGGTCTCAAGATAAGGCGATAATAACGGAGTCAAGCCAGCTCGAACCACCATGAACCGACGAGATTGTTTGAAGGGATTGGGCGCCGCCGCCGCGTGGGGCGGGGAAGAGGCGCCCGCGCAGACCCAAAGCACGGCGGCGAATCTACCGCTGGTGGACTACCAGCCGCGCAGCATGTTACATGTACACGAAACGCACGTCGCGCGCGCCAGGTATCCAGTCATCGACTTCCACACGCACGTCACCTTCGGGCCGAACCTCAAGCCCGGCGACAAGGTCGTCTTCAACGAAACGCCCGAAAATCTACTCGCGGTCATGGACCGCAAGAACATCCGCACCCTGGTCGACGTCACCGGCGGCGTCGGCAACGGGCTGAAGCAGTCGATCACCCGCCTGGCGAATGCTCACCCGGGCCGCTTCATCGTCTTCACGGAGCCCTGGTGGAGCCGCGCGAATGATCCCGGTTACGCGAAGTTTCAGGCCGACGAAATCCAGCGAGCCCATGCCGAGGGAGCCAAGGGCATCAAGGTCCTCAAGACCCTTGGCCTCTATCTCCGCGAGAACATCACCACCGGTCCGCTCGTCAAAATTGACGACCCCCGTTTCGACCCGATGTGGGAAGCCGCCGGCGCTCTAAAGATGCCCATCGCCATCCACAGTTCGGATCCCGAAGCGTTCTTCCTGCCGATCGACCGCTTCAACGAGCGCTACGAGGAACTCCACGCCCATCCCGATTGGTCCTTCTACGGCCGCGATTTCCCCTCCAACATCGAACTGCAGGAGGCCCGCCTGCGCGTCATCGCCCGCCACCCCAAAACCACCTTCGTCTGCCTGCACGTCGCCGATAGCGAAAACCTCGGCCTGGTGACCGGGTGGATGGACCGGTATCCCAACATGTGGGTCGACATCGCCGCGCGAATCGGGGAACTCGGCCGCCAGCCTCGTGCCTCGCGCCGCTTCTTCGATCGTTTCCAGGACCGCATCGTCTTCGGCACCGACGCCACACCCAAAGGCGCCGAATTTCCGCAGCAGTTGTACGTCGACAAGCTCTACGAGATTTACTACCGCTTTCTCGAA
>DAIDIH010000402.1 GCA_027459465.1 Bryobacterales bacterium
GACGGCGCCGGGTTCACTTTGTCCTGGTCCGAGTAGATCAGCAGGCTGCTGAAGGGTTTCACCTTGCTCCGGATCCCGAATCCGACGGCCATCATCGAGGGCCGCGCCCGCCGGAGCGCCTCGACAGTGGCCCACTCGACAAAGGTATTGTTGAGCAGCAGCGTGCCGTTTCCGCTCAGCAGGATCGCCCTTACAAACTCCGAGAGCACGGGGTCGGAAGCGATGTCGGATTCATTCGCCAGGATCTTCAACTGCTTCAGCCGCGCGCTTAACTCCCTTGGCCCGCGGATCTGCTCGCTCGAAACGAGCTTTCTGACCTCGTCCATGAGCCGTTCGCGGTAGGCCTGCAGCCGGTCGTAGCTGTAGCCCACCGCGCCGGAGCCCTTCTTCATGAGCCCCATCACCGGCGTGCCGGATTCCACGGCCCAGGCATCATAGCGGGGGTGCGAGTCCGCCCATTGGTCGAGCAGAGTCGCCTTCCCGGCGGCTTTCGGCGCGCCGGTCAGGAGCATCGGCAAGAATTCGTCCGGGTTGTCGCCGATATCGAGCGGCACCCGTGTCCCGTATTTTTCGATCCGCAGCCACATCCGTTCCGCACTCATTTCAAGGTCCGCCGGCACGATCTCGATCGCCAGACGCGCGTGCCCGTTGCGCTCGACTTCGGCGTCGAGAATCGGATCGAGCACGTTGAAGATCTTTACGACCTCCAGCCGCCACTGCGGATAGTAGGGATTGCGATTGAGAAAATCCACCTGATCGAGCGTGAACTCCCGTTTCGGCCACAGGCGCTCGTTCACGCCCATTTTCTGCTCGATGGCCCGGAGCGGGGCGAAGAACGCGTCCACCTCTGCCGGGGGACGCGCGTCAAGGAGGCCGAACAGCCGCTCGAAGTAGCTTTGCTCGGCGGGGAACAGCGTGTCCCAGGACCGGAACTGTTCGAAGAAATAATTGGAAAACGTCGGCGGCAGCCGGTCGAACAAACCTTTGTCGATCAGCGTCTGCAACGTGGGCGATACTTTGAAGCTTTCCGCCGCCATCAGATGATCAACTCATGCAACGGGCGCCCCGCCATCGCGCCCGCTTTCACACCTAAGATCTCCAGCGCCGTGGCGCAAACGTCGACGTGCGCCACGGGACGCTCGGTTTCGCCCGGATGCACGCCCGCGCCCAACGCCATCATCCACACGTTGCGGCACGACGGGTCGCCACTGCGGTGGTTCAAAAATCCGTTGGCCGCATCGAAGTCGCCGTCGCGCCCCAACTCGGGCAGAATCAGCATGGTGGTCACGTCTTTGTACCGCGGGTTCTTCTGCACCTCATCCCACAGCATGCCGCAGAGCCGGTCCGTGCGCGTGATGGCGCCGAGGTAGAGCGAATACGAACCCCAGTGCGCGACATCCATGTCCCAGAAGTTCACCAGCATCAGCCGCGGCGAGAACTCGCGCATGATTTCGGTGGTCAGGAACAGGGTCAACTCGTCGCCCGAGCTTGGCGCATCCGGACCATTTATATAATCGGTCAGCCCGCGCAGGAGGGTCTTCTTCACGTGCGAGTCGAGTTCGCGCCCCTGCTTGAAGATCGTCCAGCCGACGCCTTCGTAGCCTTCGCTCAGCAGGCTCTCGAGTTGGCGGTAGACGTTCTGGCGGCTGGCGATGCCTTCGCCCTTGCGCTGCGCCACGACGTCCTGCACGGCGCCCAGAAGGAGTTGTTTCGGCAGCACCACGTTGGCGCCGTACGGCGCGCCCAGTTCGCCGCCGGACCCCCAGCCCATGGTGGAAAAGCTCTTGTTGGTTGCGACCACCCAGGCATCGAGTGGTCCCGCGCCGGTCTGTTTGCGGAAGGACTCGAAGAGTGTCGCGCCGCTCGGGGGTTGAAAGCCGAAGTCGTCCACCCGCTGCCAGTTGCCGGTGACGATGCTGGCGGTGGAGTTGAAGTGGCTGAGCACGCCGGAGTTGACGCAGTTGCGGAAAAAGTATGCGTCCTTGCGGATCGCCGCGAGGTGGGGGATATTGTGCAGCCCTGTATCGGCGAAAGTCTCCGAGTACCGGACTCCGCCGCCGAAGGTGACCAGGATTACCTTGTGCGCCTTCGCCTGCCCCGGTTCGGTTTCCCCGCCGAATGTGCGCGGCAGAATCGAATCCGCGATCGACAAACCCGCCAGCCGGAGGAACTGGCGCTTATTCAACCCGTTTGTCATTGGCTTCTTTCAATCGTAACTCCTCAAAAGCCGCAACGGCCCTCCTCCGGGGGGTGCCGGGGAAGGCCGTTGTGGTGTGCGGTGTGGTGGGTCGTGCGCAGCTCCAAAAAACTTCGCGCGCAACGCAGCGGGGTGCGGGCGCTGGTTGGCCCGGCGGGACGCACCCCGCGCTGTGCGCTCTAAATCACATCAGAACAGGAAATGGAGCGAGAACTGGTACGTCCGATAACTGCTTGGGAGCGTACTTGTGATCTGCCCGAAGTTCGACGCGTACCGGTTGTTGCCCGGATAGCCGTACTGCGGGGTGTTAGCCATGTTAAACGTCTCGCCTCGGAACTGCACCTTGAAGCGCTCCGTCAGGTCGAACTGCTTGGTCAGCGCGAGGTTCAGCACCCGTTCCGGCGGACCGAGCATCGACTGCAGGCCGATGTTGCCGTAACTCATCGCGTCGGTGGCGATGATGTTGGCAGTGTTAAACCACTCGTTCGGGTTGCGGCCGTTTGGTGGCGCGGCGTTGGACGCTTGCCCCGGCACAATGCTCGGCAGGCACGTCCAGAATTGGCCCTGGCACGTGTTGTCGCGGAGAGTGAACGGACCGATCGCGGAGTTCAACGTCCAGATTCCGTCCATCTCCCAGTTGCCGATAAGCGTGTTGGCGAACTTGTTCATGTTCGATCCCCACGTCTTGCCCTTGCCGAAGGGGATCTCCCAGTTGAAGCCCGCGTGGAACGTCTGCGGGATGTCCCAAGCGGCGTCGGAGTACGAGGTCGCCAGGTTGAGCGGATTGAGGTAGCCAAAGCCAGGCGAACCGCTGAGCGTCGTGCCGCTATTGGCCAGCGTGTGGCTCCAGGTGTAAGCCGCGGTTATATTCAAACCGTTGCCCGCGTGCTTGATGTAATTCACGGTGAAGGCGTTGTAGTTGCCAAAGCCGTTCGACGCCGTGCCCGAAATACCGCCGAGGTCCGGATAGAGCCGCAGCGAGTTGCAGCTTGGCGGATTCAACGAACCGAAGTTTGGACAGGCATTGAAGTCGGGTTGCAAGAGTTGGTGAGACTGGTGATTGCCCTCGTATCCTAGTTCAACCGATGACTGCCACGGCAACTCCTGCTGGATGGCGAAGTTCCATTTTTGCACCATCGAAGCCTGGAAGTCGGTGGCTACACCGCGGAACGAAATCGGCGCGGGCAGAGTGAAAACATTGCTCGGGAAACCGCCCGCGAACCCGCCCGGGAAGTAGGGGTTGTTCTGGTAGACGCTCAGGCCCCCTGGCTGGGACAGGTTCGGTGACTCGTTAAACGGAACCGACTCGCCCCGGTTCGGATTGCCGCCCTGGTTTTCCAAACCGCCGTAGAAGATGCCGTACGCGACGCGGACCACAGTCTTGTCCCGCACCCGGTATGCGATGCCGATACGGGGGCCAAAGTCATCCGTGTTAAACGGGATGAGGAACGGGGAAACCTGGCCACGCGAGACTTGCACCTGGGGAAATGCCGTGGCGAAGTTCGGCGGAAGCGCCGCGTTCTGGTCCGGGCCCCTCGGGATGTAGAGAGTCTGGTTTTGGAAGTCGAAGTTCGATTGACGGCCGAACGCTTCGGAAATCGGGGAGAAGACATCGTAACGGAGACCGAGGTTCACGGTCAATTTCGGCGTAATCTTCCAGTCGTCCTGCGCGTACCCGGACATCGTGTACTGCCAGGAAGAGATGAAGTTGTTGGTCGAGATTTGACCGAAGTTCACATTGCCGAGCAAGAACGACGCCATCTCATTGCCGGTGATGCCGTTAAACGCGGCGGTCGGGAACTGGGTCTGGGTCTGTGCGAAGCCGATTTCGCCGTGCGGATACGGCACCTGGAAGAACGGGAACCGGATCTGCATCGCCTCGAAGCCGAACTTGAAGTTGTGCGATCCGTGGGTGATCGAGACGTTCTGGACGAAGTCCCAAACGTTGCTGTATTCGAGCGAAGGCAGCCAGTTGTTGGAGCCGATCTGGCTGTAGCGGCCGAGGTCGATCTGCGGCAGGCCACCGTTGTTCGGCGCCCCAAACGTCGGGTTGTAGCCGCCGATCCCGTAAGTGCCATAGTCGTTCGCGTTCTGGTCCGCTCCGGCGCGCGCCGTCACCAAGCGGGTGAAGCTCAGGCGCGATTCCGATACGATGCTGGGAGTCCAGACTCGCGTGAAACTCATCTGCCCGTTGCGGCTGAGGTCTTCTTCGCTTATGCCCGAGAAATTCCCGCCGTTCAGAGCGCCAGGGAAGGGCGACACATTGTTTTTATATGTGTTATCCCAACTCATTGAGCCGAACAGCGAGTTCTTGTCGCTCATGTGATAGTCCATGCGCATGTCGCCGCCGTCGGTGGTAAGGCCGCCGGGCGTCGAGACGAAGTAGTCGTTCTGGCCGTAACCGCTGTAAGGCTGGTTCGGGTTGGGGTACAGCGCCATGATCTTGGACGCGGCCGGATCAAAGCGATTCGCTGGAATAATGTTGCCCGGGAACGGCGTGCGGGAATACGTCCCGTTCGGGAGGAGCGTGGTCGACGCCGGGTCATAAATCGGATCGCCCGCGGCCGAGAAGTTTCCTTGCTTCATGGCCGGCGTCGGAATGGTGTAGTATCCGCCGTACCCGAGGTTCTGGACCGCGCCGCCGACACTGGCGATTCGCGTCCCTTGATAATCGCCGAAGAAGAACAGTTTGTTCTTGATGATCGGCATGCCGACGTCGGCGCCGAACTGGTTCTGGTGGAACGGACCGCGCGCCTCGCCGGCCCGATTGCGTTCCCAAGAGTTCGCGTTGAGGTCGGTGTTTTGCAGGTATTCCCACAACTCGCCGTGGATCTCATTGGTGCCGCTCTTGATGTTGACGTTCATGACGCCGCCGGCGCCGCGCCCATATTCGGCGTTGTAGCCGTTGGTCAGGATCATGATGTCGCCCACGGCTTCCGGCGGCGGACCGACGACGAAGGCGGTCTGGTTGAGGAAGTCGATGACGTTGACGTTGTTGTCGACACCGTTCAGGAGAAAGTTGTTCTGGCCGTTCGATCGGACGCCGTTCGCGGAGAATCCACCTCCTAGCGCGTCGCGGGCGCCGTTCTCGGCCGGCTGCACGCCGGGAGAAAGCTGGGCCAGGAACGAAATGGTGCGCTGGCCGGACAACGGCAGCGTTTCCACGGCCTTAGAGCCGATGCTCTGGCCGATAACCGTGCTTTCGGTTTGCAGCAGCGGGGCCGCGGCGGTGACTTCCACGCTTTGCGTGATGTCGCCAACCTGCAGGGTGAACGGCACACCGACTCGATCACCGCCGTTCAGGACGACGTTTTGTTGCTCGGCCCGGCGGAAGCCTTGTGCGTCCACCGAAATCGTATAGGTTCCGGGTTTCAGGGCCGGGCGAACATAGTCGCCCGTCGTGCTGGTTGTCACGACGTATTTTAAGCCGGTGGCGGCTTCTAAGATGGTAACGGTGGCGCCTGGAATCGCCGCGCCCTGCGCGTCAAGGACGGTACCCACGATCGTACCCATGTCGCGTTGCGCGAGCAGCGGCAAACTGAGAAGCATTCCGGCTAACAGGAGCCGGGTAACAGCAGAACGAAGCATTCACTCCCTCCAACGAAGAGGACCCAAATTTCACGCTAACCGCCAGTCCCGCCATGAGCAGATCAGTGCAAGCGATTACCGTTTGGTCGATAGTAAACGGTTACAACACGGCTGTCAAGGAAAATTTACTCGAAATCCATTAGACGCGTATAACGCTTTCAAACTAGGTTGCTTATCGCCGCTGGAGCGACGCATCCACAGCCGCGTTCGCAGGCCGTGCCCATGCCCCATCCCGCCTCAGCACAGCGGCAGGAGCCGCCGCTATACTCGTAAGTGAGAAGATTTCCACTAGACACCTCGAAACAAGGAGCATTCATGCAAGTTTCTGAAGGAAAGCTACGTCATCTGAAAGCGCTGTCGGATGCGCGCGGCGTCATTGCCGCCGCGGCCATGGATCAGCGCGGCAGCCTTCGCAAGTCCATCGCCAAGGGCAAAGGCGTAGCCGAGAACGACGTTACGGCCGACATGATGGCCGAGTTCAAGGTTGCCGTATCCAAGGTACTCACGCCGCACGCCAGCGCCATTCTGCTCGACCCCGAGTTCGGTCTTCCGGCCGCCGCTGCGCGCAGCAAGAACGCCGGTCTTCTGCTCGCCTACGAAGAGAGCGGCTACGACAACACCCGCCCGGGGCGCCTGCCCGACCTTTTACCGCATCTTTCGGTGAAGCGCATTGGCGACATGGGCGGCGACGCAGTGAAGATTCTGATCTACTACAACGCCTTCGACGATAAGGACGTGAACGACATTAAGCATGCCTTCGTCGAGCGCATCGGCGCCGAGTGCGAGCACCACCAGATCCCCTTCTTCCTCGAGTTCGTGAGTTACGATCCCAAGGGCGGCGACGAGAAAGGCCTCGAATTCGCCAAACGGAAGCCCGAACTCGTACTCGGCGCGATGAAGGAGTTCTCGAAGCCTTTCTATCACGTGGACGTGCTGAAGGTCGAAGTGCCGATCAACGCCGAGTACGTCGAAGGCTCGAAGGTCTATAAGGGCCAGAAGGCCTACACCTGGAAGGAAGCGCTGGAGCATTTCCGCCGGGCCGCCGCGGTTGCCACGAAGCCGTTCATCTACCTGAGCGCCGGGGTGGACAACGAGGTGTTCATCGAGAACCTCACCATGGCGGGCGAAGCGGGCACGGACTATTCCGGCGTCCTGTGCGGCCGCGCCACCTGGAAGAACGGCATCCCCGTCTACGCCAAGCAAGGCGTGAAGGCGCTCGAGGACTGGCTCGCCACGGAAGGCGTGAAGAACATCAACGCCGTGAACGCGGCGCTGAAGACCGCCAAGCCGTGGTATGCCAAGCTCGGCGTCGAAGCCGGGGCTCTGGCATAGCTGCTCATCCGCAAAGACAGAAACGGCCCGGACACCTCCCTCGTGGAGGCGCTCCGGGCCGTTTTTTTGAGACCAAATCCGGCTGAAATTACATCTTTATCGACTTCACGGTGATCGTGTCGCCGGCCAACTTCCCGGTGACTGTCACCTTGTGGCCGAGGTGGGCCATGACCTTGTCCTTCGAGTCATCGGAGAACTTGTAGATCTTGTCTCCAACCACGAGAACCGGCGCAGCGCCGTGTTCCTTTATACATCCTTCGACGCACTTCTGGTCCGCCGCGGTTGCGCCGGCGTGCTTGGCGCCGCACATCGAGTCGGAGATCGTGCCCGACCATGAGGCGCCAAAGGCCGCCACGGCCATCATCGATCCGAGCGAAACGGAAACGAACAGCTTCTTCATCGATTACTCTCCTCGCGACTTAGATTCTCTAGTCAGTACCGCTAATTCATTAAATTGTACGAAAGATTTCTGCCGTTAAATGCGGGCATCTCCCGGCGAAAATCCTTTTGGCCTAATCCTCCGGGAACAGGTTCCCATCCCCGAGCAGCCAATCCGGATCCAGGCGCCGCTTCACCTGCTTCATCGCCTCGATCTGATCGCTGCTGTATTGCAGCTTGAGGAAATGCGATTTGCGCTTCCCCAAGCCGTGCTCGGCCGACACCGTGCCGCCTAAGGCCACGGCCTGCCTTGCCCAATCCTTCATAATCTCGTTGCCCAGCCGGTTTTCTTCGGCCGAGGCCGGCATCAAGTTCACGTGCAGGTGCCCGTCGCCGACGTGGCCGTAGATCACGTACTGCCCCGGCCACCTGTCTTTCAATACTGAATAATAATACTCCGCCATCTGGCGGGTTCGGGTGACGGGTACGGCAAAATCCGAGCCCAGTTTCAGGAAGCCACGCCGCAGGACCGTCTCGTTGACCCGCTCGGGGGCTCCATGGCGGAACACGCGGAACCGCTCGCGGTCGCGATCGGTTTCGCCGAACCACGAGGCTTCGAGAAGGGCGCCCGCGGCCTCGAGACGGTCTACCCAGGCGTCGGCGTCCGGGTCCTCGCTCTCGATCATCAGCGCGGACTTCGCCTCGGCGGGAATCTCGGGATACGAGGGCCGCATGAGATCGAGCGTGTTGAAGTCGATGAACTCGAGCATCCGCAAACCCGCGACACCACGCCAGGCGTCCACGGCATCGAAACCTTGGTCCATCGTTGGGAAAAAGACGACGCCTGCCAGTAGCGACTTGGGCTTCTTGAGAAGCTTGAGGTCTGCCTCGACTACAACTCCGAGGGTCCCCTCGGAGCCGCAGAACAGGTCCACCCAATCCATGCCCGGCTTCAGTTGATAACCCGCAGTGCATTTTGTCGTCGCTGGTAGCGGAAGCTGGGGAACGTCGAAGTCGATTGGCTCGCCGCGCTTGTACTCGCGCACCGTGCCGTCGATGTGGGCTACCAAAAGGCCGAGCACGTGGTTCCGCGTCGAGCCGTATTTGAAGCTGCGGGAGCCGCTGGCGTTGGTGTTGATTGTCCCGCCGACGCTGGCGGTCCACTCAGTGGGGTCCGGCGCGTAGAACTGGTTCGTTTTACCCGCCTCGGCCGCGATCTCGTTTAGCGTCACGGCCGCGCCGCAGCGCGCCCGGCCTTCGCCGATTTCGAGACGCCGGAATTTCTCCATCGAGACCGCCCAACCCGAGCGCGGGATCGATCCGCCGGTGATTCCCGTCAGGGAGCCGAGGATCGTCACGGGCACATGTCCGGCGCGCGCGTCGTTCAGAATGCTAACCAGTTCATTGACGCTCGCAGGCGTTAGCAGGCGCTCGGCCGTTCCGGCGAAACCGCTGGCATCTCTGAGTTCGATCGTCTCGACTTCCACTCATTTCAAGATACCGTGCGCGGTAAGGGTTTCGGGCCGGGGGTTTCCTTTGCCTTGCGCAGAACGGGGCTGGACATCGAGTGGGCGGGTGGGAGGGGGCCGTTTCCTTGCGGTTGCGGCCCGGTGACGGCCGCGCACAACGGAACGGGGCGGTGTGCGCCTAGACTTCGAGTATGACGGGCATGATGAGGGGCCGGCGCGAGGTCTGCTTGATGAGGAAGCGCTTGAGGTCGGCGCGGATCTTTTCCTGCATCACGCCCCAGTCGGTGCGTTCTTCCTCCGACGACGACTCGAGCGTCTTGGCTACGACGCGCCGGGCTTCCTGCAGCAGTTCGGAGCCCTCATCGAAGGTCATAAAGCCGCGGCTGACAATCTCAGGAAGCGCCTCACTCTTGCCCGACTGTTTGCTGATGGCGATGATCGGCAGGACGAATCCGTCCTCGGACAGGTGGCGCCGGTCGCGGATGACGATGTCTTCGACCACCTCGTCGATCGTTCCGGAGTCGATGCAGACGCGCCCTACGGGGACTTTGGCACCGCGCCGCGCCCCGTGAGTATCCACCTCGAGCGTGTCGCCGCTTTCGAGCACAAACGTCTGCTCCAGTCCCTGGCGGTGTAAGTGCGCGGCCAGCGAGGCGTGTCTGGCAAGCTGGCGGTACTCTCCGTGCACGGGCACGAAGTATCTCGGCCGCACCAGGTTCAGCATCAGCTTGAGCTCTTCTTCGGAGGCGTGTCCGCTGACGTGCACCGGCGGTTTGGTCGAACCGTAGACGATGTCCGCGCCGCGCCGAGCGAGGTGATTCATCATCCGGTAGATTGCTTTCTCGTTGCCGGGGATGATGCGCGAACTCAGCACGACGGTGTCGCCCGGCTCGACCGAGAGATGTTTGTGGTTGTCGACGGCGACGCGCGAAAGCGACGACATCGGCTCACCCTGGGTTCCGCTGACGACGGCGACCACCTTCGCCGGGTTCGCCTGCATGATGTCCTGCGGGCGCAGCAGGATCGAGTCCGGAATGTGCAGTAGCCCGAGGCCGTGCGCGATTTCGGTGACGCTCAACATGCTCCGGCCGAGGAAGCCAACCTTCCTGCCATACTCGGCCGCCATATCGAGAATCAGTTGCAGGCGGTGAATGGAAGAGCTGAAACAGGAGATGACCAGCCTGCGCTCGGCGCGGTTAAAGATATCTTCAAAGCGCGGCCGCACGGCCCGTTCGCTTTCGGTGTAGCCGGGACGGTCCACGTTGGTGGAGTCCGACATCAGCAGTAGGACGCCGCGCTTGCCGTATTCGGCCAGCGTGTGCAGGTCGAACAGCTCGTTGTCGGTGGGGGTCGGGTCCACTTTGAAGTCGCCGGTGTGGATGATGACTCCGAGCGGCGTGGTGATGGCGAGGGCGACCGCGCTGACGATCGAGTGCGTGACGTGGATGAACTCGACGGTGAACGGCCCGAGCGTGATCTTCTCGCCGGGCTTCACGCGATTCAGCTTCGCGGTGGAAAGCAGATCGTGCTCCTCCAGCCGCCGCTCGACGAGCGCGAGCGTGAACGCGGTCCCGTAGACGGGCACGTCGATCTGGGACAGCAGGAACGGCACGCCGCCGATGTGATCCTCATGCCCGTGCGTCAGCAGGAGCCCGCGAACCATCTCCCGGTGCTGTTCGAGATAGCTGAAGTCCGGGGTTACGATGTCGACGCCGAGCAGCTCGGAATCCGGGAACATCATGCCCGCGTCGACGACGACCATATCCTCGCCGTACCTCAGGGCCATTGAGTTCATTCCGAACTCGCCCAACCCCCCGAGCGGAATGAGCTGCAACTTGCGATCAGACATAGGAAGGAAACCTAAGCGTAGCAAATGGCGGCTGCCGGCCTACGGCACGGAGTTTGGCATACGGGGTGCGTGCTGGGACGGGGGAGGCCATCATTGTTGACCGCGATTCACCACAATCCCGAAGCATCGGGCGCGAAGCCGTTCGTTCCCGTGACGCCGTCCTCCGGGAATACGAGCCTTAACTTATCGACCATTGAACAAGCATTTACGAACGCTTTTACTTCGGTGCTCGAGCAACTTGGGATGAGCCCAGGACAGTTTCAGATCAGCACCGGCGGCGCCGGCTCCAACGGACAACTTCTTGTCAATTTCACGCTGCCCGGCAATAATTCGCCGGAGCCGGCAACCGCAACGGCAACGACAACGGCGACGCCGACGACGAACACCGCTCCGGGTCTCACCACGCCGCAGTCAACTACGAAGGCGCCTGCGGTGAGTAACTCCGAGACGCTCTCGCTTGCTCCCGACGCCGCGGACGACGCTTACTGGAACGCGCAGCCGGCCGCCGTGCAGCCTCTCCGCACGATGGCCGATGAAACGCAGCGCGCCCTGCTTGCTCAGCAGCTTGCCAGTGAAGGCTACAAGATTGATGTGCCGATTATGGTGTGGGGCTGGGACGCGGCGAAGACGACGGCGCTGCGCCAGTCCTACGGCTACACGTGGGTGCCGTCGCTGGGCGAGCAGGCTTCGA
Organism: Bryobacterales bacterium; assembly: GCA_027459465.1. Classification (GTDB taxonomy): domain Bacteria; phylum Acidobacteriota; class Terriglobia; order Bryobacterales; family Bryobacteraceae; genus JAJYKC01. The sequence goes on from DAIDIH010000402.1 coordinate 11,505, forward strand.
TTCCCGTGGCGCCGGGGCTTACTTTCCCTGGCCTGCCGTCTTACGATCCGAATAATCCGCCGCCGGGCTCGATCCTTGTCCCGCCGGCGGGTTCGTCGCTTGCTTAACGCCGGCAAGGTAATCGTGCAGGAAGGTGGTTAGCCCCGGCGCCAGCGCCGAACGCCGGGCGATGCAATCGTCGATGCCTTCGATGGTCTGCTTCAGGGTTCTCGGCCCTCCGGTGTAGTGGCTCACGCGCGGCCGGAAATACGCTTCGACCTCGTCGCGGCGCGCCGCGCTGCAGAAGGCCCCACCGGTTTCCGGAAGCGCGGCGGCGAAGTCCGCACCTACCTCGCGCGGAATCCGCTTGGCCAGGGCGTCGCCGTGCTGTTTGACGAACTCGAACGGCAGGGCCCGCGTCTGGGGGTAAGCGAGCGGACCAAACAGCAGCGGATAGAACGCTTCGCGTGCGTCGAAGCCTTCGGTCAAAAGAAGGTTGAGCCCCTCGGTGGCGATGGCCGGATCGCAAAACGAACCGAGGGCATCGAATAGGCGCTGGCGCACCGCGCGGTCTTTCTCCGTCCGCGCCGCCGCGAGGAACTTATCGAACAGCGCCTGGTCGCCGTGCTCGGCCGCCGTCGACAGGACGGCGGTCGTCATGTTTGGATCGACAGCGGCGTGGTTGGCGACCCAGTTCAGCGCCAGCGCATGCGCCTCGGCAATCAACTTCTCATCCTCGCCCTCGTTAGCCACGAAGGGGACCAGCGACTGGCGGAGTAGCTGCACGCCGTCCCCTTCGCCGGGACGCGGCGACCAGCCCAGAGCCTCGGCGCGGGCGCCAAAGGTGTCGCGGAGGAACCGCGCGGCGGCGGGCCGCAGCGCATCCGGCACCGCGCGCGATTTCAGGATGCCGGCGACGTTGGCCGCGGCCTCCACCACCTGGCGTTCGGGAGCGCCGCTGAAGGCGCGCGCCTGCTCGAGCGCATCAGCCACTGGAACGCGTCCCGCTTCGGTCAGCGAATCCAGGTTTTCGAGTTCGCCGACGCGCTCGGCGAGCGTCAGATGCCGGCCCTCGCCGGCCAGGGTTTTGGCGAGAAGTCCGTCGCCGTAGGCGACGCGGTAGTATCCTTCTTCGCCCGCGTTCGGCAGGATCCACGCAGGGCACGAGTGCGCGTCTCGAAGCGGGAACGCCGCTTGGGCCGTGTTGAGGATCTCGCACTGCGATGTACCCTGGGAAGCCGTCGCCTCAGCCGGGCCGTAGCGCATGCAGACCGGAATCCGCCACACCTGGCTGGCTGCGGGCGGAGCGCCGGGAGGCAGGAAGCGCGTCTGGCTGAGTTGCACCTTCGGCGTGTTGCCGGAGCAATCGAGCGAGGCGGTCACCAGCGGCACGCCCGCCTGATCGAGGAAGGTGCGGAAAGCGGGGGCGACGTCGCGTCCGGCGGCCGTGCTGATCGCCGCGAGGAACTGCGCGGTGGTCGCGTTGCCTTTGTGATAGGTGTCGAGGTAGGCTGCTACGCCGCGGCGGAACGTTTCCGGCGTCAGCCAGTTTTCGAACATCGAAATCACGGCCGAGCCTTTCATGTACGTGATCCCGTCGAAGGCGTTGGCGATGTCGTCGTTGGTGACGATCGGCTCGCGGATCCGCCGCGCGCTGACGAGGCTGTCCAAGTCCATTGCGTAGTGGCTTTCGGACACTCGAGTCACGTCGAGGTTCCAGTCGGGCTTCCACTCGGCGGTGATCTTGCGCTCCATCCACGTCGCGAAGCTCTCGTTGAGCCAGATGTCGTCCCACCAGGTCGGGGTCACTTCATCGCCGAACCACTGGTGCGCCATCTCATGCGCGGCTGTGACAGCGAACTCGCGCTGCCGGCGGATCGTGTTCGTGGCCGCGCTGCCGAGCAATATGTCCTGGCTGTAAGTGATCAGTCCGGCGTTTTCCATCGCGAAATCGCTGAAGGGCATCGCGATGCTGTCGAGCTTTTCGAACGGATACGGGGTGCCGAAGTATGTTTCCAGTCTCTGGAGCAACTGCGGGATCGCTTCGACGGCGAACGCGGCTTCCTTGGCATGGCCTTCCGGCACGATGACGCGGAGCGGCGTGTGGCCCACTTTGCCCGCGCTGACGGCTTCGAATTTGCCGGCGGCGAAAGCGACGAGGTAACTCGGCAGAGGCTGGGTTGGTGCAAAGGCAACGCGCTTTCTGCCATCGGCTTCCCTGGTCTCATTGACTTGCGGCGTGTTGGCGAGCGCCATGGCATCAGCCGGCACGTCGAGAGTGATGCGCCAGGGCGTCTTGAATCCCGGTTCGTCGAAACACGGGAAGGCGCGCCGCGCGTCGGTCGGCTCGAACTGCGTGTAGAGGTACCAGTTGCCGTCCTCCTTCATCTCGAAGACGCCGGCGCTGCTGGTCTTGCTGATCGCGCCTGAGTAGGTGAGGGTCAGTACGGCCTCGCCTTCGACCGGGGAGGCGAACTGGAAGCCCGCGAACTGGCTTCCGCCAGGCACCACGGTGACCGGGATCGCACGGCCACCTTGGTCGAGTTTCGCTGAGGTGATCTTCACATCCGCCGCGTTCAGCCACAGGAGCGTGGAGGGTTGGTCGAACTTCACGCGAATCGCCACTGAACCGTCGAAGGAATCCGCACCCGGCGTAAGCTTCAGGTTGACTTCGTAGCTGAGTGGCTTCGCCCCGCCCGGCAGACGTAATTTCGGGGGCTCGGGATTCGTGGCGAGCAGCGCCGGGATACAAATGGCCGCGGAGAAAAGGACGGCAGAGAGGCGGAGTGTCATCACGGGACTTAGTTCTCCAGGGTGGCGTTCATTGTGATCGAGGCGCGGAGAAGCTTTGAGATCGGGCAGTTCTTTTCTGCGGTTTCGGCGGCCTTTTGAAATGCCGCCAGATCGGCGCCCCGAGCCCGCACCTTCACATCGAGGTGGCTTCCGGTCACGGTAAAGCCCTCGGCTTCTTTGGCGAGTGTGACGGTGGCCGAAGTCTCGATTCGTTCCGGCGTGATGCCGGCCTGTTCGAGGATGAGCGAGAGCGCCATCGAAAAGCATCCGGCGTGGGCGGCGGCGACTAGTTCCTCGGGGTTTGTTCCGGGTTCGTTTTCAAAGCGCGTGCGGAACGAGTAAGGCGAATTCTTCAGCACGCCGCTTTCAGTGGTTAGCGTTCCGGCGCCCTGCATGATGGTGCCGGTCCATACGGCGGAAGCAGTTCGTTTCATACCTTTTCAGGGTAGCTCCGATCCGCGAGCGGCCGAGGGTCAGCTCATGTACCAGCCGCCGTTGACGTGGATGGTCTGCCCGGTGATGTAGCCGTTGCGGGCGAGCATGACAGTAACGTCGGCGACTTCATCCGGTTCACCGAAGCGGCCGACCGGAATGCGCTCCGGCGTGGCGAGCGTGTTGGAGCGGACCATGTCGGTGTCAATGAGCGCGGGGGAGATGGCGTTCGCGGTGATGCCTTCCTTGACGAGCAGCGCCGCGTAGGAGTGGGTGAGGCCGAGAAGTCCGGCTTTGGATGCGGCGTAGTGCGGCCCGACGACGCCTCCGACGTGCGCCGCCACGGAGGACAAATTGATGATGCGGCCCCAGCGCGCCGCGCGCATCGCGGACAGGGCCGCCTGCGTCACGTAGAACGCCGAGCTGAGGTTGACGCGGATCAGTTCGTCCCAGTCTTCATTGGTGATGTCCTCGATTTTCTGCGGGCGCGCGATGCCGGCGTTGTTTACGAGGATGGTGGCCGGGCCGAGCGCGATTCTTGTGGAGGCGACGAGTTCGCGCGCGGCGACCGGGTCTCCCACGTCGGCTTTGAGGGCGACGGCCTTGCGGCCCAACGCTTCGATTTCCGCCACGGCTTCGTGCGCCGCCGCGGCGTTCTCGCGGTAGTTGAGTGCGACATCGGCGCCGGCGCGGGCAAGCTGCAACGCGATCGCGCGTCCCAGCCCGCGGCTTGCTCCGGTGACCAGCGCCACTCTGCCCAGCAAATCGTCCATAGCGTCTATTATTTCCGACGGCTCAGGCAAGGGAGAGCGCGGGATGCGCGGCGAGGTCCGGGCCGGCGAACTCGCGGCGATGAAGTTTGGGGAATGCGGCGGCGGCGATCATGGCGGCGTTGTCGGTGGAGAGAGCGGGTGTAGGGAAAAGCACCGGGATGCCTGCGAGATGCGCCGCGGCTTCCCGAAGGCCGCGATTGGAAGCGACGCCACCGGAGATCAGGATGGTGCGCGCGTCGATCTCCCCGGCGGACCGGGTGACCCGGCTGAGAAGTTCGTCGATCACCGTTCTCTGAAACGAAGCCAGAAGATCGAGGGTGGCTTTGGGCGTAGCGGCGAGCAACTCTTCGAATCCGGCGCCATGCCGCGCGCGGCGCTCGGCGATTTCCTGCTCCATGCCGCGCGATTCGACCCATCGCAGCACGGCGGTCTTCAAGCCGCTGAAGCTGAAGTCGAGGGCGTTGCCTTTCATCTTCGGGGAGGTGAAGCGCACCGCTTCGGGATCGCCGTATGAGGCCAGGCGGTCGATGACCGGCCCGCCGGGATAGGGCAGGCCGAGTAGCTTCGCGACCTTGTCGTAGGCTTCGCCGGCGGCGTCGTCTCTTGTTTTGCCGAGCAGGCGGTAGGTGAATTTACCGGTGACTTCAAACAGATGCGTGTGGCCGCCGCTGACCACGAGGGCGAGGGCGGGCAGTTCGAGATCGTGCCCGGCTTCGAGCAGGACCGCGTAGATATGTCCTTCGAGGTGATTCACCGCGATGAGTGGAAGCCGTGTGACCGAGCAGAGCGCCTTGGCGTAGGTGATGCCGACGAGCAGCGAGCCAGCGAGGCCGGGGCCTTCGGTGACGGCGATGGCCGACAGGGCCTGGTACGAGTATCCGGCGCGCGAGAGCGCCTCGCGCACTACGGGCACGATGGCGCGGAGGTGTTCGCGGGAGGCCAGTTCGGGCACGACGCCTCCGTACTTGCCGTGGGTGTCAAGCTGCGAGGCGACGACGGAGCTGACAATGCGGCGGCCGCCGGCGACGACCGCGGCCGCCGTCTCATCGCAGGACGACTCGATGCCCAGGATGCGCTCTTCGGGCTCCACGCTATCATTGTAGGTTCTTGCGCGTTGACGAATTCGATTTTCCGCTCGAGGAATCGAGCATCGCCCGCGAGCCGCTGCCGGATCGCGCGGCATCGCGGATGCTGGTGGTGGATCGCAAAGCCGGACGCTGGCATGACCGCTCGTTCCGCGATTTTCCGAGCTACCTGCATTCCGGCGACTGCCTCGTACTGAACAACTCGAAGGTCTTTCCCGCGCGTTTGCTGGGAACGCGGGAAGGAGCACCGGGCGAAGTAGAGGCGCTGCTGCTTCGTCCGGAATCCGAGGACGATTCGCTTTGGCTGGCGCTGGTCAAACCGGGGAAGAAATTGAAGCGAGGCACGCGGCTGCGCTTCGGCCCGCTTGAGGCCGAGGTCGAGGGGCGGACCGAATCCGGCGAGAGGCTGATCCGTTTCGCCGATGCCGGGCACGTGAGGGAGACGATCGAGCGGATCGGCCATGTGCCTTTGCCGCCGTATCTGAAGCGCGCCGACACGCCGGCCGACCGGGAGAGGTATCAGACGGTGTTCGCGCGGTACTCGGGATCGGCTGCGGCGCCGACCGCCGGGCTGCATTTCACGCCGGAGATTCTTACCCAATGCCGGGAGGCGGGAGCGTCGATTGCCTACGTCACGCTTCACGTCGGACTGGGGACGTTTCAGCCGATTCGCGCCGAGCGGGTGGAGGACGTGCACCTGCACTCGGAGCGGTTTTCGATCGGGGGATCCGACCTGGGCACGATGCGAGGGGCGGCGCGGCTGGTGTGCGTGGGCACCACTTCGGTGCGGGCCGTCGAGAGCGCGTGGCTGGGGCGAGAACAGGAGACGGACCTGTTCATTTCGCCGGGATTCCCGTTTCTGGCGGCTGGCGCATTACTTACTAACTTCCATCTGCCGAAATCCAGCCTACTTATGCTGGTGTGCGCGTTCGGAGGCACAGAACTTACTCTTGCCGCTTACCGGCATGCCGCGGCTTCCGGGTACCGGTTCTTTTCTTACGGGGATTGTATGTTGGTGATTTGACGCGAGGCCGCGAGGAAGTAAGTTCGCTCCCTCACGGCCAGCACGTGACTTACTCCATTATGCGAAGGGTCCAAAGGTCGGTCGAGAGGCCGCGATTGGCCAGGTACGCGTATGGCATGGTGAAGTAGCCGCCGATGCCCCAGGATGTTCCCCAGGAGTTGCGCACGAGGAAGCGCTGGGAGGCGTCGTCGTAGCCGACGGCGAGGACCGCGTGGCCGCCGAGGACGGACTCGTCCGGCGACGGCATGGGCATGACCCCGGTGGAGGCGACCTGCTGGCTTTCGAAGCTGTCATAGACGGTGAAGCCGAAGACGAAGGGGAAACCGGCGGCGAGGCATTTCTTCATGTAGTCGAGTGTCTGCGGCACGTGGGCGTAATAGACCGAGCGGTAGGACATGGCCTGCTGGTAGCAGCGCTCGGAGGGTCTTGCGAGCACCTGGCTTTCGTTGTAAGGCCAGAGAGCCTCGGTGCAGATGCCCTGCTTGTAGAGAGTGCGCATGCCGTCGCGGAGCATGGCGCCGCTGTCGGAATCCGGAGTGCCTTCCATGACGCGTTCGTTGTAGTAGAGGAACAGGCGCGAAGGCACGAAGTCCGGCAATTTTTGCTTCTTGAGTTCGAACTCGACCGCGGCGGCGATGGCGTTGGCGGTGCAACTTCCCAACTGGCCCTGATCGTAGACCGGCGGGCACTGCAGCCGCAGGTCGACCGAAGGGGGCAGCACAGCGGCGCCGCGCTCGGCAGGGAATTCGATGACTTTGTCGCGGTGGTCCGGCAGGTCCGGCCGCCAACCGTATTTGCGTAAGGTATTGTCCTTCATAAAAACATTTCTCTCCTTAGTTGTTTTTAGGCCCGGGGGTGTTCAGATCTCGAGAAAATCCATCCACGCGTTGAGCCCGGTTTGGTTGTGTTGGATGAGGGCCTCCAAGCCGTCCGCCGGCGCGGCGGGCTCTCTGAGCAAGAGGCGGCCGACGCGGCTGAGTTCGCAGACGTCGTCGCCCGGGGCTTGCCAGTACCGGGGGACCCAGTCGATGGCGTCGGTGACGACGGAGGGCACGCCTTCGGCGACGCCGTCGGCGGTGACCATGTTGAACGACTCGGTGTAGCTGGGCTGTAAGAGCAAGTGCATGTGAGCGACGGTCTGGCGGAACTGGGGCCAGCTTTGCCAGGCGTTTTCCACCAGGCGCGCATGGTTCAGACCGGCGAACATGGCGCGGGCGGCGCGGAGGATGGTGTCACCGCCGCCCTCGGTGCGCCCGGAGGAGACCCAGAGTTCGAGATCGGCCTTGAGGTCGCGGGCGATGTGGAGCGCGGCGCCGGCGGCGCTCATGAAATTCTTCAGCGGCCTCGTGGCGCCGAAGGCTCCAATGCGCAGCACGCCTCCGCGCCAGAGCTGAGGGGTGACGCGCCGCGTCACGTCGATGTAATACAGGTTCGGCAGGTGCGTGCAAGGCGCCCCGAACGCGGCGTGGACCCACTTACAAAACTTTTTGCTGTTGCCGGCGGTGCGAAAGTTAAACGTGCCAGTTTCGAGCTCCATCGCCTCTCGGAATAACTTCACGCCGCCCGAGTCGGCCTGGAGGAAGCCGACGTTGGAGTGACAGTTCATGGCGAAGGTCACGTCGGGGTATTGGTTGGCCAGCCGCTGTAAGTCGGCGGTAGGGATCCAGGGGGCGGAGATGACAACGTGGGTTGCCCCGGCGTTCTCGAGGCGGGCGCTTAAGTCGGCCGGGGAAACGATCGGCCAGACTTCGGCGGAAATATCGTTTTTTCGAAGGACCTTCGAGGTGTTGAGGGCCGAAAC
>DAIDIH010000403.1 GCA_027459465.1 Bryobacterales bacterium
GCGACACGTAGATGAACGTCGCCACGGGCGTATCGCCCTGCGAGTCGATGCGCGTATTGTTGCCGTTGTAGATCACGATCACCGGCAACGTCCCCGGCGCGGCATTGCCGGGAACCTTGAAGTTGATCTGCCAGAGGCCCAGGAAGCCGGGCGCCAGGCCCGAGTACTCGACGTCGGACTGCGGGATGGTGCTCGTACCGCCGGCGTAGACCTGCGTCGTGATGGCGGCATTGGGCGTGCGGAAGTGCATTCGCCGACATAGCGGCCAGGAATGGGGCTGACGCCGGCTAACTTGCCTTTCGCAATGCATCCTCGACGGCGTCGGGATGGTGAGCAATGACAGCAAGGAGTACGCGGGCTGGCCCGTCCGGCTGCGTTCGGCGTTGCTCCCAGTTTCGCACAGTCGCCAGTGTGAAGCCGAAGCGAGCAGAAAACTGGGACTGGCTGAGGCCGAGTTTTTGACGAAGGGACCGAACGTCGATTGCCGGCGCACGGTGAACTTCCACCATGGTGACTCGAACAGGGACATTCTCTCCATTGGCCCAGGCGATGGCCTGCTTCACGCTCCGAATGAGCCTGCGGCCAGCTACACTATGCTGCGCCGCCGGGCGTTTCAAATGTTTGTTGCTTGGCCTCGACATATTCGGGATCAACTCCTTTTCTTGCATCGCGAAACCAGGATCGGAAGCAATCGCTTCAGGCTCCGTTTATCTGCTTCCGACAGGTTTGCTTTCTCGTTCTTTGCGTAGATGTCCAGCAGGAACAAAGGGACCGAATCGTTGTGGTAGTAGTAGATCGTTCGTGCGCCACCCCGTTTTCCTGTGCCGGCAATCGCCCACCGTGCTTTCCGCGCGCCGCCGGTTCCAGGGATCACCCGGCCGGCTTCCGGTTTGCTGGCGAGGTAGGCGACCATCTCGGCTCGTTCGGATTCGGTCAGGATGGCGCTGGCGCGCTCCAGGAAGGTGTCCGTCTCAACTACGGTCATCGGCGCGCCCGCCATTCGCTTACGATCATGCGCTAAACGCATATGGGTGTCAAGCGTATAGAACGAAAACCGCCGCCCGTTCCAGGCGGCGGTTGGAGGCAAGCACTCGCGAGTTCGCGACCCGGCATGTGTGGTCTGCGCCGTTCCCGGGCTTGGTGTTGTCGGCCTTGAGCCCCATCTTCTTGGTAGTCGTCCCTCTCATGAAGCCGCGTGCTGTGGTTATCCCGGTCGGTGGCCTTCGCGATCTCAGCCAGGGTCGCACCTTGCTCGCGGCGAAGCAGGTCCAGGACGATAGCCTTCTTGCTGCCCTCGGGTGCCGTGGGCGCGGCGTCCGTGGCGACCGTGGCCCCTTGCTCGATCGTTCGGCCTTCGGCGCAACGTCGGCCGCCAGGGGCGTAGCAGGCGCGAGTTTCTATACCGCCTGCCGGATTCGGCCGAGCGCCGTCTTGCGATCCGTGAACTTCTTGACCGGCTTGAGGTTGCCAAAGGGAGCCACTCCTGAGAAGCCGTCCCAGATCTCTACCAGCCGTCCCGTGGGCCGGTCGGCAGTCAGCTTCATCAGGTCCTGCTGGCTGATGAATGCCTTCGCACCGAATGTCAGCGTGTCTTGGGCTGCCTCGGGCCTGGCAAACGGGGTGGATGTTGTTGTCGGTGCTAATCGTAAAAGTCGTCATGGTCGTTTCCTTTCTATTGCTCGCTTGCGGGGCGGCGCAAGCGGCCAGCCTCTCGGATGCGAACCTCTCGTCCCGTTGCCGGGCTGGTGCCGTACCGGCCGCCATAGGGCGACTCGCGAGTGATGCGCAGCCCGGCCAGTACGCCACTCACCTTCGCGATGCACGTCGATCTGATCTGCACGCCCCATTTCTCCCTGGCACCTCGATTCATCACTCAGCTCGCAAAGAACATCAAGCGGAATGTTTGAGTTTGGCGAAGAAAAGTGCGCTTTCCGAATGTAAGGCGGAGGTGGGGACCAGCTTATGGTTATCTCGATTCGCGCCTACGCCCGGATGCGAGGCTGCGCCAAGCCGGGGGTTGAGAAAACGATCAAGACCAAGCGGATCACAACGCTGCCGGATGGAAACATTGATCCAGCAAAGACCGATCAGGAATGGGCGAAGAATACCTTCGCCGCGCACACGCTGAACCGGGCGCCCTGGACCAGCGGCGCCACCAGCGGAGACCACTTCGTCGTCAGTGGCCGGAGATCCGGTCGCGGGGTACCTGCGCGCGCATCCGAATACGCGGCGACTTTCCCGGCCATTGTGAAGGATAGACTGGTGGCCATGCCAGATCGGCTATCGCCGATGTTGGCAGCCGTGCACGACGAGACGGCGATTCATCGAATGCTGGTGGCCGAAGTTTCGCCTCTGTTACGCGAGGTAAGCAAAGCAGTGGCGGACGCGGGGCCTTAGTTCACTCGAGATGTGCGATGAGGGTAGAAGGTCGGCAATTGCTAGGTGCTGAAATGTGCTAAGCCGCGTGCTGTCCGGCGTTCCGTTAATCTGTTGTCGAAATGGGGCTCTGGCGTCCTGACAGAGTCTCAGAGGATTACATGATGAAACCTCGCGTCGTTATTGCAGTTTTCCTGTTGGTAGCTTGCAACGCTTGCAATCGGAACTCGTCTCAGGCCCTTGCGGAACAAATGAAACACCTCGGCGTCTACGCACAGACTGCTTCTGGGATCATGGAACTCACCAGCTTTGGTGTTGCGCAAGCCCAGGATTCAATCATGGATGGTATTAGCGTTGCGTTCCAATTTCCGGGCACAGACCCTCAGAGCGGTAGGCCGACCGCTTTCTTTGTTAATCTCCCCAATGCGGTAATCACAGAATCCGAAGTCTTCGTGCTGGCAGATCCAAACGGTGCAAGATGGTATGCCGGCGAGGATCGAAGGAATCCTACCGCCATCAGGGCGAACATTGAGAACGTGACGGCTTCAATTTATAAAGTGACGCCCGAGTCAATACCGGTCAATGCGGCCGGGTTCTTGTGCCTTTTCGTGAAGATGCCAAGCGGGAGTGCAGATCGGCTCTATGCACTAAAGCTAGAACATTAAGCCGTAGGTCCTTCTACAAATCTCCCGCTTACCTCAGTGAGAGACCGGCGCACGGTTCACGTCGTGTACGATCTGCACGATTCTCCAAGCGCTTCAAGGCGTCAGTCGTTTCACCCGAACAATTTGGATGCGGCCGTTCTCCATACATGAAGTAGGCGTCGCAGCGATGCTACCGCCGCGCGAGACCACAGTCTCGCAGTGCGCCGACGAAGAGCCACGTGCTCACGGGCGGCGCGGCCGCTGAGCGCGGCCCATGGCACACCCGGCCCTGCCAGCGTGAGCCGATGGATGTGCCCAGCCCATTGCGTCAGTGCCGGCTGGTGGTGCTGTGGTCGGCAGCCCAGTTGTTGGAGACCGAAAACCCTGGATTTCGTAATCCAGTTTCGAGGCCGCCGGCCACGGATTGCCCGCAACCGGGGCAGAAGCGGGCGTCGGCGGCGATTGCCGTGCCGCACGACGTACAGAATGCCATCGATGTGTTTCTCCCCTTCGAAGGTAGATGACGAAATTTTCCGGCGCCGGGTTCGCTA
>DAIDIH010000404.1 GCA_027459465.1 Bryobacterales bacterium
ACACCCCCGTATGTTGTCCCGCGCGAGCCAACATTCTCACCGGTACCTACACCAGCCGCAACGGAATGGTCGCCAACGACCTGCGGCTGAAGGAATCGGCCCGGACCATCGCCGACTCCTTCGCCGCCGCCGGCTACCGCATCACCGCCACGCCGCCCCCGCCTTCGCCTTACGCTGCCAATATCCCTCGCTGCTCCAAGTCGATACCGGCGCCATCTTGCAATGCGAAATAGCCCGTCGGAAACGGCTCTCTGAATAGCTTGCCCCCTTTGAGCCGCAAGAGACGAGCAACATCCTTATCCTCTATCGCGATAGCGCCATCGCGCCGAATCCCCCCGCCGTTTCGAAGTGCGAAACGTCCTCTCACCGCTGACATTCTTGTTGTCGTCCAAACACAGGCGGTTATATTCTTGCCACTACCGCTCACCTGAGCGTGAGACAGAAAACGTGCCTGGAGATTTCAACGCATGATCAACCTGATGCGATTCCGTCATTTGGGGTGTCAGAACCGCCGCTCCGCCGCTGCGCGCAATGGTCCGGTCCGGCTTTGCAGCCTGGCGATACTGGCGGCCTCCATGGCATTCGCGCAATTGAACACCACCGGGACCATCAACGGAACCGTAAGCGATACTACGGGTGCGGCGGTTTCCGCCGCCTCCGTTCGCGCGCAAAACGATGCGACAAAGGTTGTGATCCAGGCGGTAACGTCCGCCGATGGCACCTTCGCGATCCCCGGCCTGCAGCCCGGCACCTACACCTTGCACGTGGAAAAGACCGGATTCGAGGCCTATGACGTCAGCAACGTGGTCGTCCACCCCGCGCTTGTGGCGAGCATTGCCGCTACGTTGAAAGTAGGGAATATTTCAACCCTCGTCAACGTCACAGCCGAGGCCACCGATGTGCAGACGAGCACCCCCGAGATCTCGAGTGAAATCACCAAGGACCAGGTGGCGACGCTGCCCTTGAACGGCCGGAATTACCAGTCCCTGGCCGCCCTCATGCCAGGTGCCGTCAATACCTCCCCGGACACCGTGATGGGCCAGGGTGGTTTTAGCACCAACAATGTCATGTCCGTGAACGGAATGGGCCTCAGCGGCACCTTCTACACCGTCGACGGCATTTGGAACGAAAACACCGGCAACTTCACCCAGACCTCCGTCACCCCCAACCCGGACACCATCGAAGAGGTACGCGTCCTGCAAAACAACTACAGCTCGCAGTACAGTCTCATGGGCGCCAACGTCGTCCTCGTGCAGACGCGCAGCGGTACCAGCCAGTTCCACGGGACCGCATACGAATACTTCCGGAACAACGACCTGAACGCCAGGAACTTCTTCAGCCCGACAGTTCCCATTTTGAAGCAGAATATCTTCGGATACACGATCGGCGGGCCCGTCCTCATCCCCCATCTCTACGGCAACAAAGGAGCCCTGAAAACCTTCTTCTTTTGGAGCCAGCAATGGAGCCCGCAGCACTTCGGTTCCGTAATCCGCGGCGCGGACCCAAACTCCCAACTGCGCGCCGGAAACTTCAGTTCGCTATCCAGCGTCGTCATCGACCCCTCCACGAAAGCTCCGTTCCCCGGCAACATTATCCCTCCCGACCGTCTCAACACACAAGCGCTGAGGCTGCTCAACGCGGCGGCGCCCCTGCCGAACAACCTGGGGGGAGGGTTCCTGAACTATCTGAATTCAGACCCACAGATCAACTCCCAGCGCAACGACGACCTGAAGATCGACCAATACTTCGGCGAGAAATACCGCCTCACAGGGGAGTATATCGGCGAACACGCCACGCAACTCTATTCGAATAACGCATTCTCCGGCTCGCCGTTTAATACCAATAAGGAAAAGGTCATCTGGCCCGACTATCTGGCCCAGATTCAGTTCACCGCCACCATTTCGCCATCCATGGTGAACGCCGCCAGCATCGCGATGAATCACCGCGTCGTCACGCTGACCCAGCAGGGCACGGCGCTTCTCAGCCAAGTGCCGGGCTTTTCCCAAACATTGCCCTATTCCGGAGGCCTCGGCTCTGACCGGCTCCCAGAGATCACATTTGCCGGAGGTTGGGCAACGTTCGGCTCAGCCCCGGGCCTTCCGCTCATTGGCAATAGCAATCTCGACGCCACCATCTCCGACGACTGGAGCTGGTTGCGCGGCAATCACTACTTTCAGGCCGGAATCAACATCTATGATGGACTGAAACGCCAAACCGTCGGGGAGCCAAGCAACGGAGTGTGGAACTTCAATGGGCAATTTACCGGTAATCCAATTGCCGACTATCTCCTGGGTGACGCAGCATCTCTTCAGCAGGCCAGCACCGAAATGCGTCCCTATATGTACTATCCGATGGTCTCCCCGTACTTTCAGGATCAGTGGAAAATCTCGCGCCGGCTCACTGTAACAATGGGCCTGCGGATCCTGTGGGAGCCGGTGCCCCATACAACGCCCGGATACGACAGCATGTTCAATCCGGCCACTTACAACCCTGGACAGGCGCCCATCGTCAACGCGAACGGAAGCATAACACAAACGGCACAATACAATCCAACCAATGGACTCATCGCCAATGGGATCAACGGCGTGCCGCTCAATTTCACGAACGCCCACCAGTGGTTCCTCGCGCCTACCGCGGGCTTTGCCTGGGACGTCTTCGGCGACGGGAAAACCTCCCTCCGGGGCGGATACGGTGTCACTTACACGAGAGTCCCGACCGCATACGATTGCATCTATAACTGCGCGGGGAATGTCCCTCGCGTGCAAAGCATCACGCTCATCAATCCGTCGTTCCCGAACTCAGTCGGCGCGGCGGTGAAGCCCGCGGGAGCGCCCACACTGACGAGCCAGGACCTGCAGCTACAGCCCGCTCAGGTGCAGAGCTACAGTCTCAGCCTCGAACACCAGTTCTCCGGCAACTGGATGGTGTCCGTCGTCGGCGCCGGCAACATCGCCCGTCACCTCTCGGCCACGCTTAATTGGAATCAACCGCTCCCCGATGGCGCCTACAACTACAACCCTTTGATCAACAGCGGCACCGTATTTCCCTACGTATTCGCTCCCTATCTCGGCTACGGAGCGATTAACACGCGGACCTCGGAAGGCAATGCGTACTGGGACGCGCTGGAGGTCAGCGTGAGTCATCCGGCCGGCCACAATGTCATGCTTACCGCTGCCTACACCTGGCAGCACGACCTCGCGGATATAACCGGCAATTCTCTGTTCAACGGGGCGGCAAGCGCACAGAATGCCTACGATCTCATGGCAAACTACGGGAACTCGCAGCTCAATATCGGACAGGTGTTCTCGATGAGCGCCATCTGGACACTGCCTTACTTCCAGAGCGCGACGGGACTGAAGGGAGCCTTGCTGCACGGATGGCAGTACTCCGACATTACGACAATCCAGAGCGGCTTCTCACTTGATCCCGGACTCTCGATCGCCAGACAGGGTCTGGCCACAAGGCCCAATGCGACCGGGTCGTCCGTGTCCGGGCCCAAGACTGTATCGGAGTGGTTCAACACAGCGGCGTTCGTGGCTCCGCAGGCGGGTTATTTCGGCAACGCCGGTCCAGGCACAATTACAGGACCCGGAACCATCAACTTCGATATGGCGTTCTATAAAACCTTCAACATCACCGAGCGTCACTCCGTCGAGTTCCGCGGCGAGCTCTTCAACATCTTCAATCACACCAACCTCGCCAATGTCTCCACGGCCCTGGGTGCGGGAAACTACGGACAAGTCGTCAGCGCCCGCGACCCCCGCATCGCCGAGTTCGTCTTGCGCTATCAATTCTAGAGACACCCATGGACCGACGAACCTTCCTGAACACAGCCGTGGCCGGCCTGGCCGCCTCCCGCGCCAATGCCGGCGCCCCGCAAAGCGCCCGCCGTCCGCCCAACGTCCTGCTCATTCTCCCGGACGAGTGGCGCGCGCAGGCCCTCGGCTGCATGGGCAATTCAGACGTTCATACTCCCAACCTGGAC
>DAIDIH010000405.1 GCA_027459465.1 Bryobacterales bacterium
GTTCGGCTTTGATGGCTTCGGAGATTTCGCGGATTTCGAAGTCGGGGTCGTCGCCGATGCGGGCGAGGGCGTCGCGGGCTTCGTCGAGGCGGCCTTTGCCGACGAGCCAGCGGGGGCTGCGGACGATGAAGGCGAGGAGGATGAGGAAGAGGACGGCGGGGAGGGCGGCGACGCCGAGTTTGGCGCGCCATTCCCAATCGCCCAGTTTGAGGAGGCCGATGCGGTAGTTGGAGAAGTAGGCGAGGAGGATGCCGAAGACGACGTTGAACTGGAAGAAGCCGACCATGCGGCCGCGCCAGCGGGCAGGGGCGATTTCGGCGATGTACATGGGTCCGAGGACGGAGGAGCCGCCGATGCCGAGGCCGCCGATGAAGCGGAAGAGGACGAGCGCGTTCCAGTTCCAGGCGAGGGCGCAGCCGGCGGAGGAGACGACGTAGAGGATGGCCATGCCCATGAGGCTGTCGCGGCGGCCATAGCGGTCACCGGGGATGGCGGCGAGGAGGGCTCCGAGGATGGTGCCCCAGAGAGCGCTGGCGACGGTGAGGCCGAGGAGGGCGGGCGAGAGGTGGTATTGGGCGGAGAGGGCGCTGGTGGTTCCGGCGATGACGGCGGTGTCGAAGCCGAAGAGGAGTCCGCCTAAGGCGGCGACGAACGTGCCCCGTAGGAGTTGGGAGTTGAGGGTCACCCGAACAGCGTATCACTCAGGGGGAATTTGGCAAGGAATGTTTTCGTAGCGGACTTCGACGAGGAAGAGGCCGCGGGCGGGGGCGGAGGGTCCGGGGGGGATGGGGCAGCCGGGGGCGAGGCGGGCTTCGAGATCGGAGCGGGCGAGGTTGCCTTTGCCGGCTTCGAGGAGGACGCCGACGATGTTGCGGACCATGTGTTTGAGGAAGCCGCTGCCGCGGACCCGGTAGCGCATGTGCTCGCCTTCGAGATGGAGGCGGGAGGAGAAGATGCGGCGGACCTTGGAGAGGCCGAGGGAGTCCTTTTCGTCGGCGGCGGCGAAGGCGGTGAAATCGTGCTCGCCTTCGAAGAGGGGGGCGAGGGCGCGCATGGCTTCTTCGTCGAGCGGGTAGGGGTGGTGGAGGACGTAGCGGCGCTCGAAGGGGGTGCAGACTTCGCCGCGGAAGATGCGGTATTCGTAGGTTTTTTCTACGGCGTCGAAGCGGGGATGGAAGGCGGGCGGGGCTTCGGTGAGGCGGTTGATGCGGATGCCGGGCGGGAGGAGGCGGTTGAGGGCCTTTTTGAGGTTGGGGGGCGGGATGGGGTTGAGGAGGTTGAAGGCGGCGACCTGGGCGAGGGCGTGGACGCCGGCGTCGGTGCGGCCGGAGCCTTCGACGCGGACGGGGGCGCCTTCGATTTGGGCGAGGACTTCTTCGAGGAGGCCCTGGATGGTGGGGAGGCCGGGCTGGACCTGCCAGCCGTGGTATTCCGTGCCGTCGTAGGCGAGTTCGATGCGGATGCGGCGCAAGGGGTGGGTTCAGGCGGCGCGGGAGCCAGGTTTGACGACGGGGAGGCCGGCGGCGCACAAGGGGCAGCGGCCGGGGTCGAAGGTGGCGACGCGGAGGGTTTTGAGGGCGACGCGGGGGACGCCGATATTGACGGCGCCGCCGCTGCGGTCGATGATAGAGCCGGCGGCGAGGACGCGGGCTCCGGCGGCCTGGGCGATTTCGACGACTTCGCGGGCGCTGCCGCCGGTGGTGACGACGTCTTCGACGACGACGACGGTTTCGCCGTGGGTGAATTGGAAGCCGCGGCGGAGGCTCATTTTGCCGGTGACGTCGCGCTCGGTGAAGAGGAAGCGGGCGCCGAGGGCGCGGGCGGCTTCGTGTCCGATGATGAGGCCGCCGAGGGCGGGGGCGGCGACGGTTTGGATGGGCTCGGGGGCGGCGCGGCGGAAGGCTTCGGCCAGGAGGCGGCCGAGTTGTTCGGCGAAGGGGGGGTATTGGAGGACGAGGGCGGACTGGAGGTATTCGCCGCTGTGGTTGCCGCTGGTGAGGCGGAAATGGCCGCGGAGGTAGGCGCCGGTTTTCTCGAAGAGGTCCATCACGGGACCTTGGTCGTCGGGCATATTGCCCAATATAGCTGTCCGGGGGCGGGGGGCGGGGGGCGGAATTTTTCGGGGCTTTTCTTTAGGCGCCCACAACGGAACCGCGCGGCTTGCGCCGCTCGCGGTCCTGTGGGCTAAATTTGGGCCGCCCACAACGGAACCGCGCGGCTTGCGCCGCTCGCGGTCCTGTGGGCTAAATTTGGGCCGCCCACAACGGAACCGCGCGGCTTGCGCCGCTCGCGGTCCTGTGGGCTAAAGGAACCGGATGCCTAAGCCGATACTCCTAACGGGAGGATTCGCATTTGGGTGCGCCGGAAACGACCGCTGAAACTGCACTGAAGCTGCCGCCGAAGCTGGCGCGCGTACCGGCATTTCCGCCGGTGGCGGCGCGGTTGTTGAGTTTGCTGAGCCGCGAGAATGTGTCGCTTGAAGAGGTGGCGGGGCTGATCGCGACGGACCCGATGTTCAGCAGCCGGATTCTGCAGGCGGCGAATTCGATTGAGTTCGGGTGTGCGCAGCGGGTGACGAACCTTACGCAGGCGCTGCTGCTGCTGGGGCTGGACCGGACGCGGGGGCTGGCGGTGTCGCTGGCGACGGCGGCGTATCTGCGAAACGCGCTTCGGGCGGAGAATTTGCGGCGGTGCTGGCGGCATACGGTGGCGTGCGCGATGTTGGCGGACAGCATTGCCCGGGCGCTGGGGCGGTTCATGGACCAGGCTTACACGGCGGGGATCCTGCATGACATCGGGCGGCTGGGGATGGTGGTGGCGTTTCCAAACGAGTACGAGCATGCGATGCGGGACGCGGCGGAGCGGTCGCTGGATATCTTGGACTACGAGCGGGAGCTATTTGGAATTGCGCATACGGACGCGGGGCGGCTTCTGGTGAACAAGTGGAAGCTGCCGGAGCCGTTTCCGGAGATTGCGGGGCGGCATCACGACCGGCAGGAGGGCGGGGAGATTGGCCTGCTGGCGGTGGTGTCGATGGCGTGCCGGCTGGCGGACGAGTTGGGGTTCGAGGTGACGAAGCCGTTAAAGCCGGCGACGGTGGAGGAGATACTGGCTCCGCTTCCGGAGGCGGTGCGATTCCGGCTGCAGAATGAGGCTCCGGGGTGGCGGGCGGCGATTGAGCAGCGGTTGAATGCGTTCGAGGGGGGTGTGGAGGCGGGGCCGGCGGCGGCTCCCGAGTCCGCGGGTGCGGCGGGCGATGGGGAGTTCGAGGTGGATCTTGCGGCGCTTCCGGCGGCGCCGGTGGTAGGAGTGAACCCGTATTTGCGGGCGGCGGGGTGGATTATTGCGGTGGTTTTGCTTGGGGCGGCGGCGGCGTGGCTGTTGAAGTAGGGGCGCAGAGGGCGTAAAGCGCGCCGCGCTCTGCGTGGGGTGCGGAGAGCGCGGCGGGAATTGCGGGTTGTGAGGCGAAGATTAGACGACTTCGACGCCCATGCTGCGTGCGGTGCCTTTGACGGAGTTCATCGCGGCGGCGAGGTCGAAGCAGTTGAGATCGGGCATTTTGAGTTTGGCGATTTCCTCGACCTGCTTTTCGGTGATCTTGCCGACCTTGTTCTTGTTCGGCTCGGCCGAGCCCTTGGCGAGGGCGCAGGCGCGCTTGATCAAGACCGGGACGGGCGGGGTCTTGGTGATGAACGTGAATGAGCGGTCCGAGAAGATGGTGATCACCACGGGGATGATCAGGCCTTCCTGGTCCTTGGCGGAGGTCTTGGCGTTGAACGCCTTGCAGAACTCCATGATGTTGACGCCCTGCGGTCCGAGGGCGGTACCGACCGGGGGGGCCGGGGTCGCCTTGCCGGCGGGAATCTGCAGCTTTACTTGCGCGGTTACCTTCTTTGCCATGCCTTGTTCCTAGATCTTTTCTACCTGTAGAAAATCGAGTTCCACCGGGGTTGCACGCCCGAAAATGGTGACCAGCACGCGCAGCGTGTTGCGGTCGGGGTTGACCTCGTCGACCTTGCCGGAGAAGGTTGCGAAGGGGCCGTCGATGATGCGGACGGTTTCGTTCTTTTCGAAGGTGAGCTTAGGCCGCGGGCGGTCCGCCGAGGTTGCCTGCCGGTACAGAATCTGGTTTACTTCATCGGCGGTGAGCGGGACGGGATTGGTTCCGCCGCCGACGAAGCCTGTGACACGCGGGGTGTCGCGGACCTCGTGCCAGAGGCGGTCGCTCATTTCCATTTCGACCAGCACGTAGCCGGGATAGAGCATACGCTTGCTGGTGACCTTCTTACCGCCGCGGAGTTCGACGACTTCCTCGGTGGGAATCAGGATTTGGCCGAGTTTGTCGGCGAATCCGAACGCCTCGGCGCGGCTTTTGAGCGACTCCGCCACTTTTTGTTCGAAGCCCGAGTAGGTGTGGATGATGAACCACTTCTTGGGGTTGTCGTCGACCTCGGCCGGCGCGGCGGGCGCGGCCGGCTCTTGTGGTTCACCCGCTTGCTGGGCCACGCCGTCGCCTTCCGGCGCGGGCTCAGGGGTGGACACAAGTTCCTCTTGGGGGATAATCTGTTCGTCGTCCATATCGATCCGTTCCGCCAACTCTACTTCGTCAGCGTGTCAAACAGACGTGTGATGGTCTGGTTGAAGATGCTGTCGACGACGAAGAAGTAGATAGCAAAGCCGAACACCGAAAGAATCACCACGACCGTGGTGCCTTGCACCTGCCTGGCATTCGGCCAGGAAACTTTGCGCATCTCGGCGCGCAGTTCCTCGATGTAAGCCTTCACTTTGGAGGGCCAGGCCATCGCGTTCTCCCCCAAGCTGCGAGGCGATTGATTTGCTTGTGCCGTTGCCATATTGCCTTCCTAACTTTCGCCCCGCACCCTTTCTGTTCTTTTTGGATGGCAGGGGCGGAGGGATTCGAACCCCCACTCGCGGTTTTGGAGACCGCTGGTCTGCCGTTAAACCTACGCCCCTATCCGGTGCGCGGAATCGTCCGTTTCCAGTTTACTTGATTTCCTTGTGCGGCTGGTGCTTCCGGCACGAAGGGCAGAACTTTTTCAGTTCCAACCGCTCGGTTGTGGTTTTCTTGTTCTTGGTGTTGCTGTAATTCTTCCGCTTGCACTCGGTGCATTGGAAGGTGATGATTTCCCGCGGCATTGCAGTCTCCTACGAAAAGATTTCGGTCACCGTTCCGGCGCCTACCGTGCGTCCACCCTCGCGGATGGCGAACCGCAGGCCCTTGTCCATGGCCACCGGCGTGATCAGCTCGATCTGCAGCGTCACGTTGTCGCCCGGCATCACCATCTCCATCCCTTCCGGCAAC
>DAIDIH010000406.1 GCA_027459465.1 Bryobacterales bacterium
GCCCATCCGCCCGAGCTTTCGAACGCCTCGTCGAACCAGCCGTCGAGAATGCTCAGGTTCAGCACCCCGTTGATCGCCGACTTCATGCCGCTCGTGCCGCAAGCCTCCTCGCCCCGCCGCGGGTTGTTCAGCCAGACGTCGACCCCCTGCACCAGTTCCCGCGCCACGTCCATGCCGTAGTCTTCGAGAAAAACGATGTGCCGCGATAGCTCGGGGTCGCGCGAAAGCTGCACAATCTCGCGGATCAGCATCTTGCCGGGCATGTCTTTCGGGTGCGCCTTCCCGGCGATCACCACCTGCACCGGGCGCTTGGGATTCGTCAGAATCTGCTTCAGCCGGTCGCGGTCAAACAAAAGCAGCGTGGCGCGCTTGTAAGTTGCGAAACGCCGGGCGAAGCCGATCGTCAAGGCATCGGGGTCGAGCACTTCGGCCAGACGCCGCTGCTCGCTCGGCGATGCCTTGCGGTTCAACGCGCTCGCCGTCGTCCGGTCGCGCACAAACATAGTCAGCGCGCGCTTCCGCCGGCGGTGCGCTTCCCACAGGTCCTGGTTCGCAATGTCGGCCACCTGCTCCCAGATCTTGGCGTCCGTGTAGCCTTCCCGCCACTCCGGCGCCAGCGCCTGGTCGTATACCTGCGCCAGGTCCCCGCTCAGCCACGATGGCAGATGCACGCCGTTGGTCACCGATGTGATCGGCACTTCCCACACCGGAAGCTTCGGCCACAACCCCTGCCACATGGTCTGCGACACCTCACGGTGCAGGCGGCTCACGGCGTTGCGAAGCGCCGAGCAGCGGAGCGCGAAAATCGCCATCGAGAACGGATCGCCGCCTCCCGCGCCCTCGTACCGGCCCAACTCCAGGAACTGGTCGAACGGGATCCCGTTGTCCCGGCAAATCGGCTCGAAGTAGGCGTACATCATGCCCGTATCGAACAAGTCGATCCCGGCCGGAACCGAAGTATGCGTAGTGAAAACGTTGCCGCGCCGCGAGGCTTCCAGCGCCTCTTCAAACCGCAGCCCGTGCTCCTGCATCAGCAGCCGCATTCGCTCGAGCGCCAGAAACGCGGAGTGCCCCTCGTTCATGTGGAACACGGTCGGCTCGATGCCAAGCGCCCGCAAACACCGCATGCCTCCGATTCCCAGCACAATCTCCTGACGAATGCGCTTGTCGTTATCGCCTCCGTAAAGTTGATCGGTGATTTCGCGGTCTTCCGCCGACGCGTTTTCGGCAATGTTGGTATCGAGTAGGAACAGGCGCACCCGGCCCACTTCCATCACCCACACTTTGATCGCCACTTCTCCGCCGGGCAGCGTCACCTTCACGAACACCTCGGACCCGTCCCCCCGCGTGTACGGCTTCACCGGAAGCGTGTAGAAGTCGTTTACCGGGTACCGTTCCTGCTGCACACCATCCGGATTCAGACGCTGCGTCAGGTAGCCCTTCTGATAGAGCAGCCCGATCGCCACCAGCGGGAACGCGGCATCGCTGCAGGCTTTCAGATGATCCCCGCTCAGCACGCCCAGGCCGCCGGAGTAGATCTGCATGCAGTCCACCAGGCCGTACTCCATCGAAAAATACGCGATCAGCCGGCCGTCGTTGTATTCGCTTTCGTTGCTCAGGTATTGATCCAGCCGCTGGCAGGCGCGGCGGTACACGGCCAGATAGCGCGAATCGTTGGCGGACTTCTCGAGCACCGTTTGCGACACCCGGCCCAGGAACAGAACCGGGTTGTGCCCGCAGGACTTCCACAGAACCGGATCGAGCCGCCGGAAAACCGCGCGCACGGAATGATCCCAACTCCATAAAAGGTTGTAGGCGATCTCATTCAGCCGCTCCAGTTTGGCGGGCAGCGCCGGCCGGACGAGAAATTCCTTGATCGGTTGGATCTGATACGACATCGCGAACTGCCTATTCTAGAACACTGGTGCGGGGTTGGTAGTCGTTCGCTCCGGCGCTTTTTCGCGGCCGCCCTGAGTGGGCCGCTAAACTGGGAGCTTGCAACTGGCCCTTATCGGTTATGGCTCGGTCGGCCGCGCCTTCGCCCGTTTGATTGAGACGCAGCGAGGCCGCTACCCGTTCCGCATCACGGCCATCCATACCGCGCGCCACGGCACAGCCTACAATGCCGCCGGTCTCCCGGCCGCTCCGCAGTTCGGCCCGCCGGCAAGCTCCATCGGCGAGTTTCTCGACCGCTCCTCCGCTCACGCCGTAGTGGAACTCACAACTCTGAACCCCGCCACCGGTGAACCGGCGGTCTCTCATCTCCGCGCGGCGTTCGCCCGCCGCCTCCACGCCGTCACCGCCAACAAAGGCCCGATCGCCCACGCCTACTCCTCGCTCGCCGCCGAGGCCAAAGCCGCGGGCGTACAGCTTCGTTTCGAATCCACCGTCATGGATGGCGCGCCCGTCTTCAATCTCGTCCGCAAAACCCTGCCCGCCGTCCGCATTCTCGGCTTCACCGGCGTGCTCAACTCCACCACCAACGTCGCTATCGACGCGATGCACAAAGGACTGTCGCTCGAGGACGGCATCGCGCAGGCCCGCCAACTGGGCATCACCGAAGCCGACCCTTCCTTCGACATCGACGGCTACGACTCCGCCGTGAAAGCCGCCGCCCTCGCCAATGTGCTCATGGACGCCCGCCTCACCCCGCTCGACGTCGACCGCCGAGGCATCGGCCGCCTCACGCCCGAGCGCATCGCCCAACTCGCCGCCTCCGGCAAAACCGTGCGCCTCGTCACCCGCGGCCGCACCTCCGCCGGCCGCATCCACCTCCGCGTCCGCGCCGAGGTCATCGACCGCACCGATCCCCTCGCCCTCGCCGATCGCACCTCGAACCTCCTGCTTCTGCACACGGACCTCATGGGCACCGTCGGGACCATCTGCCTTTCGCCCGGCGTCGAACAGACCGCCTACGGCGTCTTCGCGGACCTCGTCGACATCCTCGGCTCCTAAACTTTCCCAATCCGTTTCGCTACAATCCTATCCCATGCGGACTCGCGGACTGCCCGCCCGGGGGGACCTCCCACGCCTCCTCGCGTTCCTCCCCATCGCAGGCGCACTCTGCGCCTTCCCGCTGCTCGCCCAAAATTCGCCGGCCCCCTCCGCGCCCCCGCCCATCGTCCGCGTCGAGGTGAACCTCGTACAAGTCGACGCCGTCGTCACGGACCGCCGCGGCCGCCAGGTCACGAATCTCAAGGCCGGCGACTTCGAAGTCCTCGAAGACAAGAAGCGCCGCCCCATCCTCGGCGTCAACTACGTCCACAACGCCTCCATGCAACCCGCGAACGCCGCCGCGGCCAAAACCACCATCGCCATTCTCGTCGACGACCTCAACCTCTCCTTTGAAAGCATCGCGTACCTGCGCAAGAGCCTCACTAAGTTCGTCAATACCCAGTTACGGCCCGGCGACGAAGTCGCCATCCTTCGCTCGAGCAGCGGCTCCGGCGCCTGGGACGAGTTCACTTCCAACCCTCACATCCTGCTCGAAGAAGCCGGACTCATTCACTGGCTGCCCACCTTGTGGTACCTGCCCTATTTCGTCGACCAGCAGCCGCCCGCCTACCTCTCTTCCGGCCCGCCTCATCGCCCCACCGCCGCCGAGGACTGGGATGTTCAGAGCGCCAGCAACGTCTTTACCGGCGGAACCCTCGGCGCGCTCCGCTTCATTCTCCAGGGCATGTCCGCCATCCCGGGACGCAAAGCCGTCATCGTGTTCTCCGACGGTATCCCGCTGGTGACCGGCTACGGCGCCGACCCGATCGTGCTCGCCGCCTTCCGCTCTTTGACGGATCTGGCTAACCGCGCC
>DAIDIH010000407.1 GCA_027459465.1 Bryobacterales bacterium
TCCCGCAACTTCAGCGCCGCATCCACACTCGGCGCGACGCGACCATCCACGATGCCTCGTACTCCTACCGATCCCCGCTCCTTCACCAGCGCTCGATGTACGTCCTCCACCCACCGTCCGTCCCCATCCCACTGCACCCACTCCTCCGGTGCCTCCAACTCCTCCTTCGCCCCAATCCCGATCTCGACGTCGTACCGGAACCGGCTCAGTTCGTTGTCGTATTCCCCTTCCTTCAGCCGCGCCTCGACTCGCCCCACCTTCTCCCACCGCTTGCCCAACTCCTCAAACAGCCGCGCGTCCAGCACCAGCTCTTCTTCGTTCCTCTGCCCCTGCCCGATCCGCCTCCGCAGATCGCCTACCGTCTCCTCTCCCCTCGCCTTGTACAACTGCACCGAGGCGTGATACGCCTCCAGCAGCCCCAGGCTTCGTACGTCTCCCACGAAGATCCGCCCGCCCCGGCACGTCACCCGCACCGCTTCCTTCAGCACCTCCAGCAGGTACTCCACGTCCGGAAAGTACTGCACCACCGAGTTCAGCACTACCAGATCCATGCTCCCGTCGCTCACGAATCCCAACTCGTGCGCCAAGCCTTGACGCAGTTCAACGTGCCTCAAGTCGTCGCGTCCGTCCACGTATGCTTGCAGCTGCTTGAGCACCTCTCCCGAGAAGTCCACACCGACGTATCGCTCGCAGCCGCCCGCCAGCCGCGTCAGCAGCAAGCCCGTTCCGCAGCCGATCTCCAGCACTCGCCGTCCGCCCATCTCCTTCAGCCGGCGCACGGTCTCCTCCACCCAGATCCGCATCTCCGACGCCGGGATCGCCTCGCCGGTGTAGCTGCTGTTCCAGCCCCCGATGTTGAAGTCTCCGGCCCCGGCCGCGTTCTGCCCGTAGGTCGCCTCGTACAGCTGCTGCCATTGCCCGATCTGGGCCGCACGCGCTTCGGCCTGCTCGGCCTCGCTCTGGCGCGCCACGACGTAGCCGACGATCCGCTTGTCCTCGCCTTCGCCGTGCACGGTGGCCACCGCCGATTCGACGCGCCGATGGCTGCTCAGCGCTGCTTCGACTTCGCCAAGCTCAACCCGGAAGCCACGGATCTTGACCTGCTCGTCGGCTCTTCCCAGGAATTCGAGGTTGCCGTCCGGGCGCCAGCGCACGAGGTCCCCCGTGCGATACATGCGCGTACCCGGCGCTCCCCACAGGTCGGCCACGAAGCGTTCCGCCGTCAGTGCCGGTCGCCTGAGATAGCCGCGCGCCAGGCCGGTTCCCGCCACGTACAACTCCCCGCTCACACCTACAGGCACGGGTTCGAGGTCATCGTCGAGAACGTATACATCTGTCCCAGTAATCGCATGGCCGATGGGCACATTCACCTGGACATCCTCGATTGACTGCACGGGATAGCAGCAGCTAAATGTCGTGTTCTCAGTGGGACCATAGCCGTTTATGACACGGCAGTCAGGGCATGCTCTGAAGACCCTTCGAACATCCTCGGGGAAGACGACGTCGCCGCCAACCAGCAACTGTTCAACGGCGGCAAAGCATTCCGCATTCTCTTGAACGATGCGGTGAAACAACGCCGACGTGAGCCACATCGTGTTCACCTGATGGCGGCAAACAGCATCGGAAATGTCGGCGATGGAGAGCTTTCCACGCGGCATGACGATCAGTTGCCCGCCGTTGAGCAAGGCGCCCCAGATCTCGAAGGTGGCGGCATCGAAGCTGAGCGGCGCCATGTGCAGCATGCGCGTCCGTTCGTCGAGACGTACGTAATTCGGGTTCCGGACGAGCCGAACGACAGCGCCGTGCGTAACCAGCACACCTTTCGGTACCCCGGTCGAGCCAGACGTGTAATTCACGTAGGCAGCCGAAAGCGGCTCAACGAAATCCGGTCGCACCCACCCAACAGATCCGGCCGCGTCGCTCTCGCCGGCGACAATCTCATTGCACAGCGATGAGAACAGCCCCTTCTGCCTGGCAGTGGTCACCATGTGCCTGAGACCGGCATCCCGAGCGACCTGCTCTCGCCTGTGCGCCGGAAGGCTTGCGCCCACCGGCACATACGCGGCGCCGGATTTCAGGATGGCCAGCAGCGCGACGACCATCTCGAGCGATCGGTCGACGCTAAAGCCGACCAGATCTTCGAATCGCACGCCACTGTGATGCAGGCGCGCGGCCAGAGCATCGGCTCGATCCTGCAACTCGCGATAGGTGAGTTCAGCATCGCCGAAACTGACAGCGACTGCACTAGGCGTGGACTCGACCTGCGCATCGAACAGTGTCGACACGCTATCCTTGCGCCCGGCGCGGCAAACATGCAAAGAGGGGCCTGTTGTCATCGCAGATACCTGCCCAGTTTGAATTGAGTTGTCTTCCTCGGACAGCGTGCAGCGCATCGCACCAGAAGGACGGGGTAACTGTCCGGTTCGCCAGGGCGGCGAACACAGTGGACGGGAGAGTGTCGCTGAACGTTCGGGCTGTGCAAACTACTCGACATGGAGCAACCGGAAATTGGGTACTAGCGTTGCATGCCGGCGGAGGTGAACGTTCCCGTTCCGCCATCAGGCTGCGCCTCCTGTTCGAGGCGTTGCGCCGCGGCGACGGAGACGAGACCATACTTAGCCAACCGGCATACGATACCGAGGGTCTGTGTGTAGTCGTGGCCTTGACCCGTCGCACGCGTCAAGACCTCGAACACCGACATGTCCGGCGACGCGTTCACCAAAGTGAGTATCTCGACGGATCGCGCAGGTAGAAACCACGATTCCGGCATTGCGACCTTGCGCATCAACGAGCCGACGGCATCGGGAGACCGGCCGAGGCCAGTCACACGCAGACGCGCGTCCGGCGTGACAAATGTTGTTCCGTAGTGACCGAATATCTCGCGAAAGCCCCATTGCCCAATGTCGAGTCCCAGTGAACCGGTGGGTGCCGGACATTCGGCTGCCTGCTCAATCAGCGAATCCCAGAGTTCTTCGTACCGGGCGATGATGCGCCTCCAATCGAAGTACAGCTGCGCTCGCTTCCGGGCGGCCGCGCCGAGTCGCTTGCGCAAGCCGTCGTTTGCCAGAAGTTCGTCGAGATGAGCCTCGACGGCGGCGAGATCGACGATGGTGCTGGATGCAAGCAGGTCGGGAATGTTTGTCGCACCGCTACCCCTGACGCGATCGAAGGCCACCGGATAGTCCGGCATGTAAGTCGGCACCAGGAAGCCTGTCTCACCGTGACATACCAGGTCCCGATAGCCATCCCAATCGGAGGCGACGACGGGCAATCCCGCCGCCATCGCTTCTACGAGAGTGAGGCCAAACGTCTCCTGCAAACTGTCTGCGAGTGAAACGAACACGTCCGCCATGGCATACAACTGATGTTTCCGCGCCGTTGTCGGGTTCGGCAGAACTCGCACGTGTTCCTGACACCCGAGATCCGCGGCAAACGCCTGCAGATCGGGTGCGATCCGGTACTGCGTGTCATCGCCGGCAAGTATCAATACAGAGTCGGAGTGACGCTTTATGACAGCGGACAAAGCGATCAGCAGAGGAAACAGGTCGGCCTTGCTGGCGGCGGAAAACCTGCCGAAATACAGCAGCACTGATTTGCCCTCCGCCGCGAGCTCCTGTCTGAGCTCACCGACGTCAGCGGTGATGGAAAATGTATCGGTGTCCACGCCGAGTGGAATCAGCGGTGTCTGCCACCGCGGCTCGTAAGGCATCAATCCCGCACCGGCAAACCGCTCGCGCATTACCGCCTTGAACTTCTCAATCGCAGCTAGACCAGCGGAACTGGAACAAATCAGCGCGTCGAAAGGGGACAGCGGCGAGAAAAAGAAGCCCAGCATCGCCGGAAAGTACTGGGATGTGAAGTTGATGGAGTGAATGATCCCGGTCAAAGGAGTATGCGGCCGGCCGATGAGGCATCTCTTTCTATGCAGCCCCATCAAGTCGGGCCCGCCCGACGCGATTACGAGTTGGTCGGCATTCCGGAGTGTTGAGAGTTCGTGCTCAGCGAGGAAAGAAATCCGGCCCTGGTAGCGATGGAAGACCGGATTGTCCCGAATGTCACCCGGCGTGCGCGAGCGCGCCGGAAGAGCTATACAGTCATAGGAGGAGTAGCGGACAAGCGCCTTGAAGACATCGGCGAGATAGACCATCGAGCCCGCAATGCCGATGCCATCCACATTCTGGTCTTTAAGAGCTTCAATGTCACGAGGAAGTTCGTCGAAGTAAAGTGTCTTCATTCGGTGCCATCCAAAGCGTCGTTGCATTTATTGGGGACCTTTTGAGTCTCCGCTCCCTGGCAGGCGGAGTCGGGGTACGCTGACACGCCCATCCCCGCACGCGCGCTCGCACCTCGAATCGCGACTCTATGAGTCAAGCAGCATCTCTCGCTCGCCGAACAGCCGTTCGGAAAAGATGCCGCGTGACCTGCAGGTCTGGATCAGCTTATCCGAATGGACGATGGGATTAGAGTCCGGTGTGTACTTCAGACTCATGACATAGTTCATCCATGGCTCCTGGCCCATGGCATAGACGAAGGTTTCCCTG
The DNA here is from genome assembly GCA_027459465.1 of Bryobacterales bacterium. Taxonomy (GTDB): domain Bacteria; phylum Acidobacteriota; class Terriglobia; order Bryobacterales; family Bryobacteraceae; genus JAJYKC01. The sequence continues at coordinate 4,542 of DAIDIH010000407.1, forward strand.
CAGTTGAAGGAATTCACGATGGCCATTCCCTGGTCGTAATTGGATCCGTTCAGCCGGCGCGACTGATCGTGCGCCCGATCGAGGCGCCGGCTATACAGCGGACCATACAGCCAACTCCCGGGAGCGCCGTCACACTCCATGCCGAGGAACAGCGCGCGGATGTCGCCGATCTCCTTTTGAAGATGTTTGTACAGATACGGCTCAATGTTGCACGAATCGGCCGCGAACAACAGCTTATGCCCGTTCAGGTCTAGCAGGTATGCAATCTTCGTTTGAATGTTCAGGTCACAATGCTCGCCCAGGAACGGCAGGCCCATCAGCGACCCGGATTCCAGTTCGATCATTTCAAGTTCACTCAGCTCTCTGACGTTATGAAAGCCCGCAGCATGCAAGGTGAGCTTGAGAGATGGGTCCGCGAGAGTTGGCGTACCGTTCCGCGGCACAATGATGCAGCCGATCTTGTGACGCAGCTGAATCAGCGTCTCGAAAAGTACGTGGTCCTGGTGATTGTGTGTGATTAAAACATAATCGATCCAGTCCGGCAGGTCTTGGTAAGTATACCGCGAGATCGCCGATTCGTACGTATAGCTCAACACTGGATCGAACAACAAGCTCATTTTCGGAGTCTCGAGCAATATGCATGCGTGCCCGAAATATCGCCATCGAACTCCGCGCCCGGAATACCTCACGTACGGGCGAGGGGGTTGGTCGGTGAAAAATTTCGAGAAGAACTCGCGATCCTTGTCGGCCACGCCGCAGAGATCGGCGAGTTGCTCAACGGGCGCCGGCTTCACCTTTGCGGTGAAGAGCTCATCGAGAGCAGGGCTATCGAACGGAAGTTCAACGGGCAGGAGGCCGGGGCCGGGCAATCTCGGAGTGCTCAGAACGAAGGGCCGATCATCCCCGGTTGTAAGGGAAAGCATAACGCTCTGTCCTTGTCCCTGATACCGGCGATATAGCAGCGGCTCGATCAGGCGGAACGATGCCTGGTTATACAGGTCATAGACGAGTTCAACGTATCCGCGGAGAATCTCGGGCACGAGCGGGTATAACGGCTGCAAAGATTCCCCTTTGGCCCGCGACTGCAGGAGCCGATCTAGGTCATCGAAAGCCTTGGATAAAGCGATTGATTCGCCGCGTTGCGCTCTTGTGGCTTGCAGCAGATCACGAATTTCGCCGACGTGTTCACCGTTATAGTCGATGAAGGGACCTCCGAGCATTTTAGGATTCTTCACAGCCGCCGCATGAACCTCGGGGGCGGCAATGTACGATTCCATGATCGGAATATGCCGGTGGGTGAGATTCCGGGCCGCTGTGGCCGGTGGAATCAGGTGGGCCCAAGCGTACCACTGATCGATGAGTGGCTCGGCCTGTATATCCGGCCGAAGGTACATCTCACGCGATTTTCCGCTAGTCATTCATTTCCTTCGGAGTCAATGCCGGAACTTTTGTAGTCGAAATCGACGCGCACATGCGACGAAACATTATCGTCGACGCACATATACGTTGTCAAGCCTCAGAATTGTCCAAGAGCGGTTTCGGAATTAACTCGGATTTCTCATCAAACTATGACAAAAAGCCGCTCTTCGCGGCATAACTGAGTTTCCAGACAGCAGTTACGGTCAACGAAAGAGCGGCCTTTGCTATGACAAAGCGTACCCAATCCTCCTTCTCCTTTGCACCTCATTTTTCGCGTGACGTCGTGGCCCGGTTTGATGGTGGGCAGATCACCACGGAGGTCGGAGCGTTGCTGCTGCGGCCGGCGGAGCAGCGCACGGGTATCCTGCGCCAGTTCGCTGCCTGTTTCCGTGACTATCGGCGGGCGGATCGGGTGGAGCACACAGTGAGCGAACTGGTCCGGCAGCGCGTGTACGGGATCGCCTTGGGCTACGAGGATCTCAACGACCACGATCAGTTGCGGCAAGATCCGTCGTTGGCGCTCCTGTCGGGCAAGCGGGACATGGGGGGCGAGCAGCGGCGGCGTGAGCGGGGGAAATCACGCTGAACCGGTTGGAGTTGACGCCGACCGACGCCAAGCCCGACGCTCGCTACAAGAAGATCGTGATGGACGAGGCGGCCGTGGATGACTTGCTGGTGGACTTGTATGTCCAGTCCCAGCCGCGGCAGCCGAAGCGGATCGTGCTGGATCTGGACGCCACCGACGAGCCGGTGCACGGCGAGCAGGAAGGACGCTTCTTTCATGGCTACTACGGTTGCTACTGTTATCTCCCGCTCTACATCTTTATCGACGAGCATCTGGTCTGTGCGCGGCTGCGATCCTCCAACATCGACGCCTCGGCTGGGGCGCTGGAAGAGGTCCAGCGCATTATCAAGCGACTCCGGTTCACCTGGCCGGAGGTGGAGATCGTTCTGCGCGCGGACTCGGGATTCTGCCGGGATGAACTGATGAGTTGGTGCGAGAACAACCGGGTGGGCTACGTGTTCGGGTTGGCCAGGAACGAACGGCTGATGAAGAAGCTGGGCAAGCGGATGCGGGAGGCCAAACAGGAGTGGAACAGGACCGGCAAGGCAGCCCGCCGGTTTCTGGATTTCCGCTATCGCACGCGGGAATCGTGGAAGCGTGGCCGGCGGGTGGTGGGCAAGGCGGAATATCTGGATAAGGGGGAGAACCCGCGCTTTGTCGTCACCTCGCTGCGCATCGAGGAAATGGAGCCGCGCAGCTTGTACGAGGGTTTCTACTGCGCGCGGGGCGACATGGAGAACCGCATCAAGGAGCAGCAACTGGACTTGTTTGCGGATCGCGCCTCGACCCATGCTTTGCACTCCAACCAGATTCGCCTGTACCTGTCTTCGATCGCCTACTGCGTGCTGGTGGCGCTGCGCCGTCTGGCTCTGGCAGGCACCGGGATGGCCCAGGCGCAATGCGGGACGATCCGCCTGCGGCCGCGGTCTTCGCGGCGGCGCACCGGAGGCTGACCGACGCAATCCCACTTCGCTCCTGAGCGCAACAAGTTCCGCCCGCGAAGTTCAAGTATTGCTTTTCGCGCCTCGATTGCAGGGCCTGCCAGCAACCCGTCGAGCAAGTCTGGCCGAAAACGTCGTTCCACGCCAAATGAAAGCCACGGAAGAACAATTCCGGCGCTTCCGCACGCGGTCCACGCGGCATTGCACCCGTGTGCGAACCTCCACGATTTTCGAAATCAGACGTGAGGCGCTGATTTCATCCCGCTATATCCATCCGGCCTTCATTGGTGTGGAGTCGAGGTGTGGCGCGGTGGTTTAGCCCAAGTTCGTCACGGGACCGTCGATTTCAGCGATTTTTCGGCCTTGTTGCGAGGTAAGTGCCCTATTTGCAGCGGACGGATTGTCAAAGGCTAATGTAGTGGAGACCAACCCTCTTGAGGGCGGGTGGGATCTCATGACAAGATCGAGCCAGAATGTTTCTGCGCCAAAACCGGAGGAAGAAGGACGGCAAGGAGCATATCTACTGGTCTTTGGTGGAAACCGTGCGGACGCCCCAGGGTCCGCGTCAGAAGCTGTTGTGTCATCTGGGGGAGCTGAACCAATCGGCACAGGCGCGCTGGTTGAAGACCGTGGAGGTGTTCAACGAGCAGGGTGAGAGTGAGCAACTAAAACTGTTCCCCTCCCAAGCCGAGGTACCGGCCGGCGATCCGGAAGTAGCTCGTGTGCTGGTGAACCGCGTACGCCTGGAGAGAACGCGCCAGTTCGGTGCCTGCTGGCTGGGCTGGGAGTTGTGGAAGCGGCTCGAGCTGGATCGGTTTTTCCAACAGGCGTTGGACGGAGAGGCAGCGGATGTGTCCTGGTCGCTGGTGGCGGCGGTGTTGGCGATCAACCGCCTGTGTGCGCCGGGCAGCGAGTTGGCCGTAGAGCAACGGTGGTATCCGGCGACGGCGTTGGAGGATCTGCTGGCGATCGAGGCGGGGAAGATGAACGACACGCGTCTGTATCGCTGTCTGGATCGGATTCTGCCGCACAAGACTGCTCTGGAGCGGCACCTCAAGCAGCGCTATGGCGAGCTATTCGGCGCGGAATTTGATGTGTTGCTGTACGACCTGACCAGCACGTACGTAGAGGGAGCCGCGGAGAAGAATCCGATGATGCGCCGCGGCTACTCGCGCGATCACCGGCCGGACTGCGAGCAGATGGTGATCGCCCTCATCGTCAACCACGAAGGCTTCCCGTTCAGTTACGAGACGTTCGACGGCAATCGAGCGGACGTGTCGACGATGGAAAGCGTCCTGCGCATGGTGGAGCGGAAGTACGGCAAGGCGCGGCGCATTTGGGTGATGGATCGCGGCATTGTCAGCGAGGAGAATCTCGAAGCGATCCGCAAACGCGGCGGACAGTATCTGGTGGGCACGCCGCGCAGCCAGATGAAACGCCTGGAAGCAGAGTTATTGCGAGACGACTGGGTGCAGGTGCGGGACGGGGTGGAAGTCAAGCAGGTGGCGATTCCCGGCGGGCAAGAGAGATACATTCTGTGCCGCACGGCGGGCCGGAAGGGGAAGGAGGAGGCCATCCGAAAGCGGTTTTCCGACCGCATGGAGGCGGCGCTGAAGCGGTTGGCGCAGACCATCGCCCAGGGCCGCCTGAAAGACCGCAACAAGATGGAGCGGCGGCTGGGCCGGATTCAGGCCACCCATCCGCAAGTGAATGATCTGTACGAAGTGGCGCTAGGCGACACAGCCGAAGGCGTACGGCTCGACTGGAAGCTAAAGCAAGGCGCCGCAGCCTGGCGGGATTTGCGGGAGGGCGCTTACATGCTGCGCACCAACCTGCAGGCAGGTTCGGCAGAGCAGTTGTGGTCCAAGTACATGCAGTTGACCGAAGCCGAAGCCTCCTTTCGCGCGCTCAAAAGCGAGCTCTCGATTCGGCCCCTGTTCCATCAGAAAGAGCCGCGCGTAAAGGCCCATGTGATGGTGGCGTTTCTGGGGTATGCCTTGTGGGTCACCCTGAAACATCTGCTAAAGCGGCGGCCAGCCATCCTCGGGCGGCCGACTGCCAGCGGGGTGGAAGACGCCCAGCCATTCTCGCCCCTGAAAGCGCTGGCGCTGCTGTCCACCTTGCAGAGCGCCGATATCGTGCTGCCGACAACCGACGGCCGCGAGATTCGCCTGCGCCGCATTACCGAACCAACAGCCGAACAAAACTCCTTGCTTCACCAGCTCGGCCTCACCCTGCCCGAGCGCCTCAACTTTCATTCGAAATGTAGTGGAGACTCGGCGGTAGCCTAAACTGATTCTGAACGGCTTAGCCGATTTTCCAACCGTTCCGTGACGAACTTGGGTTAGATGCGGCCTATCTGTTGGCCGGCCCTTTCGTCTGCCCGTGCCTCACCAGCGCATCATGCTCCGTTCCCACACCCCGCTCATCGAACCGGACAGGCCGTTTTCCCGCATCCGGCCCTCGGAGAAAGGTTCACGAGGTCGCCCACAGAAAACTGCGGGGCCGCGCGGTCAGCCGGACCAGGTCAAGCTCATCGTGCAGGACGGCTTCCGGAAACTGCTTCGTCGTCGGCCAGGACACTTTGTGCTTGGCGCACAGCCACTGGCGCAGCCTCTTCCGGGCGTGTCGCTCCACCGCCCGATAGGCTTTGCTGACCGGACCCAGACAGAAGTAGTTGGCCCATCCGATCATCATCCGGTTGAGCTTCTCTACCACGGTCCCGGCATCCTGCAGGGTCTTATTCGGCCCGGTCTCGCTGCTGATCGCATCGCAGATGCGGATCACTCGCTTCCGGGACGGAACAGTGCCCAGATATGCCCGCCCCGCCTTCAGCGAGTAACAGCGGCCAAACGTGTACCCCCGAAAATCGAATTTCTCTTCCGGCAGCCTGCAGACCCGCGTCTTCGTTTCGTTCACTGTCAGCTTCAGCTTCTGCATGATACCCCGCATGGCGGCCGGCGCTTCTTCCGCGCTGTCCCGACAGCAGATCACCAGATCGTCGGCATAGTTGACGATGTAGGCCTTCCAACGCTTCTCGTGCCCGAACTGCTTCCAACCGAGCACGAACCGGCGAATGTACAAAAGCTGGTTTATTTCTTACCTCGTCCGGAGAATTCGTGGGTAACTGGTGGGTTCAGCGCTCGGATTGATTGAGGGAGCGATAGAGTTTTCGGCAGGTCGAGTCAAAGGAGCGTTGCGCCTCTTCTGAGCCGTTGTGAACCAACGGGCCGCCATCAGCATGGATCGCACCTTGGAGCAATCGTTCCGCGGTGTTCTTTCTCAGGGAGGGGTCGTAGTGCGGCTCCCGGACGATCCCCCACCCAGGCTCCAAAGATTGTCCACGTGCTGGCGAATGGTCTTTGCAGTTAGACCCGACGCTGCCAGATGCGCGATTAACGGCCAGAGGCAAACGACCAACGCTTCCCCAGGCGGCAGGCCTTTTTCCACCCCCGTCCAGGAGCGGGGCCAGTTGGCCAGACCCGGGCAATAGGTGCAAACATCGACGTCGGGCACAACTGCGGGGGAGCGGTTTACCCTGGGGTGCGCGACATAAAAGCGAGACTCAAGCGGCCCGGCGTTGCTCCCAGTAGTCCTCGAACCGGCGATTGAGGCAGCAGCAGCGAAGGGCGAGAATGGCGTTGGCAGCGCGCACCGTCCAGAACATGGCGGACCTCTTGAGACGCGAGCCGATCACCGCCTTGCGACCGGCTTCGATGACTCCGGAGCCGACGACGAGGTGCTGCGCGCGGAATCTGGGATAACGCATGCGCTCGGCGTTACGGCGGAAATAATCTGCCTCCAGACGGATTTTCTCGACGACTTCGGGATTGCGGGAACGGAGCCCGGCAGTGGCGGCGACCAGCTTTTCGATTTTCCCTTTGTCCAGCAGCCGCTTTTGATGCGCCCTCATCCACGCCTTCTGTTTGGCTTCCTCGTTCGGATGTAGCTTACGAACCAGCTCCCACAGGTGCTGGCGGGCGTGATAGAGGTCGACAATCTGCACTGCGCCCGGGAAATGCTGCTCGGCCAGGTTCCAGATCCACTCCGCTCCGTCGCTCCTGACGACCTTGTTTTGAGCGCGGCTCCAGCCACTTTTCCAGGCTTCCACATACAGCCGCTTGCCGAAGTCCTCGGCGGTCTCGATGGCTCCGACGTAGGTAGTGGAATCCGCATCACGGACGGCGAAACCCTCCTCGTCGCAGGCGGTCTGGGTGAACACGCAACCCAGTTTGGCTTCGCGGGTATGAGCCGGTCATCCGTCGAGTTTGGCCTTGCGCCCCGCGGTCTCCTTCTTCACCACCGGCACTCCGGTCCCATCCATTTGCACGTACAGAATCGGCGCTGGCTCGCCGATCACCATGGGCAGATCCAGTTGCACCGCGCGCTGAATCTGCCGTTGGTCCCGTTGCGCAACATCGCCGCCGATGGCTTCCGCCGCGCGCTCCACAGCCTTGGTGGTTACCTCCAGCCCAGCCAGTATCCGCATCTGCCGGCGACCGTGATCGAAGGGGGCTCCTGACCGACGAGGGCCTGCGTACGGCGCACAGCCGGGGAGAACTCGGTATTGTCGATGTCCCATTCCACATCTGCGGGGAACTGGCCGGTGTGGCAGTGGGAGCACAGGTAATAGGGCCGCGTCAGGCGGACCTGGCCCACGGCGGTGGAGACCAGCTTGGAGCGTAATTCCACGTAACGGGCCCGGCGGCCGCAGCGGCAAGGCACGCCGCGCCGATTCGCGGATGGCTCGCCGGCCTTCAGTAACCCGATGAGTGCCACAGCTCCAGCATGGTGCATAGCAGTACGCAGGGCCATTTCCAGGGCTTCCAGATCCGTGGTCCCGCTGCGCCGCCGTTCGGCGAAACGTGCCCCAACAGGGTGGTTACTTCCCGCGCGATCTCCGATTGGATCGTCTGCGCCGTTTTTTTCCTCCGGTGTGAGGGTTTCCTCGACCGGCCGTAACACGCAGATCTTCTCACTGACCTCGATGAGTTGACTGCACAGTTGATGGAAGCGATGAAACGTCGCCATCTCCTGCTGAGCCTTACGCAAGGCCAGCGGGGGGAGGAAAACGTCTTGGTTAGTACTACTGTGTTACAAATAAGAACAACCTGTTGTAGAATTGTTTTGTGGGCACACCAACTGCGCCAAGCCCACAGGAGAAACGCTTTGCGGCTTACACGGATGGCCTGGCGAAAGCCGCAGGGCACGCTGATCGCCACGCACCGTTGAAAGCCTACTGCGCCGGGCTGCTGTTGCCGGGCGAGCGCAAGAGCGTGGAGCCGATGGCGGCACGTCTGGCGCCTGAAAACGTCCGGCGCACGCACCAGTCGCTATATCATTTGGTAGCGGATGCGCCCTGGAGCGACGAAGCCGTTCTGGGATGCGTGCGTGAGCATGTTCTGGGGGCGATGAAGCAGAACGGGCCGGTGGTCGCCTGGATCGTGGATGACACCGGCTTTTTGAAGAAGGGAACGCATTCGGTCGGGGTGGCGCGTCAATACTGCGGGCAAGTGGGCAAGCAGGACAACTGCCGGGTGGCGGTGAGCTTGTGGGTTGCGACCCACCCCGCCAGCCTTCCCATCGCTTGGCGGTTATACCTGCCGGAGAGTTGGGCCAACGACCGGGACAGACGACAGGAAGCTGGCATCCCGGATGAGATCGGTTTTGAAACCAAGCCGGCGATAGCTCTCTCGCAGATTCGCCAAGCGGTGGAGCAAGGGGTGTCACGAGCGCCGGTTCTGGCAGATTCCGCTTACGGCAATGAGACCCGATTTCGGCAAGGGGTCACCGAACTGGACCTGAAGTATGCGGTCGGCGTTCACGAGAACATGACCGTGTGGCCGCCCGGTGAAATGCCGCGAACGAAACCACGGCGGAAGGGCCGGGGGCGCCCGCCCACCCGGTTGCAGCGGGATGCGGAGCATCAGCCGGTCTCGGTAAAAGAACTGGCGTTTTCGCTGCCAGACCGGGCATGGAAAACCGTTGCCTGGCGGGGCGGAACCAGGCACAAACTGAAATCGCGTTTTGCGGCTGTTCGGGTCCGCCCGGCACACCGGGATCATAACCGGAGTGAACCGTATCCGGAAGAATGGCTGTTGGTGGAATGGCCCTCGAGCGAGACGGAACCCACCAAGTACTGGCTGTCGACTCTGCCGCCGCAGGCCAGACTGACCGCGCTGGTGCGGCTGGCCAAACACCGTTGGATTATCGAGCGCGATTATGAAGAGCTCAAACAGGAACTCGGGCTGGGACATTATGAGGGCCGCGGCTGGCGAGGATTCCATCATCACGCCACGCTGTGCATTGCCGCTTACGGGTTCCTGGTGATCGAACGGACCCGTTTCCCCCCCTCTGCCCGCATCGGCCGGCTGGAGCTACGCACGGCGAGGATTCCGCCCGAGTTCCAGCCCCGCGGCTCGCCGCGTGCGCGCCGAACGCCATAATCCGCAGTCCATTGCCACGCTCCGCGTCAAGATAGCGCGTGCCCTGATTCGGCAGCTTCCCTGCTGCCCCTTCTGTTGCTCGGCCCATTTGTAACACAGTAGTACTAGAATCCGGAACGGAAACTGTTCCAGCATCGCGGTGAGCACGGGAAGCAGAAAAGCCTCGGAAATCTGCGGGGCCGCGCCCACCACCTGCCATTGCGTCACTTCGTCCACCGCGTTGATGTGATACAAGCCTTTACGTCCTTCCTGGTCGCCTTGATGCACCGTGTCGACCCGCAGATAACCAGGCCGGCCACCGGGATCCGGACGGCGCCGCTCTCCGATCGCCACCGGGGTAGGCCGCGTGGGTTGATACGTGGTGTTCTCTCTGCGGTACACAGCGGTTTTGCGAAACCGGTAAATGTGCGCCACCGAGATCTTCGACAGCCGCTGGTATACCGCCTGGCCATACTCGCTCCACTCCCGCTCCAGCATCCGCTTGGTGGCCGGCCCACTGAGCGTGGCGTGCATCCGATCCACGTAGGCCAGCAACTCCACATCCGCCTTCGTGTACCGCGAGGTAAACCGGTGCCGCTGGTAGGGCCGCGCTTTGACCTCGCCCTTGTCCCCATACCTCGTAATCAGGCGCGTCACCTCCGCTCGACTCAATCCCGTCACCTTCTCCTCAAACCGCCGCACCAACCCCTTATCGGCGCGGCCGAGCCGGCCATGTTCCTGCCGCACCAGCGTTCGCTCCATCCGGGGGTAAATCTCCTCCCGCCGCAGTCCCTTAAACTGAACCGATTGACTGCCCGCCAGAAACGCCCGGATCTCCTCCAGGCCGAGGTCCTTCGAATCGTCCATGCTGAGAATCAACTCCCAGCGTCCCGACCCTCCCCTTCAGGCTCATCTTGTGTGAGAAACAAACCCTCGCTTCAGGCTCATCTTGCATGAGACAAGACTGCCGCTCGCCGAATGCAGGGGATTTGCGGTATGCTGGACTTCATTCTTCGGCCGCTGGCTTCGGTTCTGCCGAACGACGGCGATGTGCGGCGAGTCAGGTGGAGGCGCGCAAACGGATGAAGGGTGACCGCTCGAACACAGAGGGACAGGTACTGCAGGCGAATACGCGCCCCCCGCTGACGCGCGAACCGCGGCCTGAAGAGCTGCCACTGTCCTACGGCCAGAAGAGATTGTGGTTCATCGACCGGCTGGGCGAATCGAGTGTGGAGTACAACGTCGTCGATGGGCTTCGGTTCAGCGGGGAGTTG
>DAIDIH010000408.1 GCA_027459465.1 Bryobacterales bacterium
GTGCCTTCGTAGGTTTTGACGGTTTCGAGGTTGCAGAGGTGGCGCATGATGGGGTAGTCGTCGATGATGCCGTTGGCGCCGAGGAGGTCGCGGCTCAGGCGGGCGCATTCGAGGGCGATGGCGACGTTGTTGCGCTTGAGCATGGAGACGTGGGCGGGTTCGAGTTTGCCCTGGTCCTTGAGGCGGCCGGCGTGGAGGGCGAGGAGTTGGGCCTTGGTGATTTCGCTGATCATCCAGGCGAGCTTTTCCTGGACAAGCTGGTGGCTTGCGATCGGCTTGTCGTCGAACTGTTTGCGAAGGACGGTGTACTGGCGGGCGGTTTCGTAGCAGTCCATGGCGGCGCCGATGACGCCCCAGCCGATGCCGTAGCGGGCTTGCGTTAGGCAGGCGAGCGGGGCCTTGAGGCCTTTGGCGAGCGGAAGCATGGCGGAGGCGGGGACGCGGCAGTCGCTGAAGGCGAGGCTGGAGGTGACGGAGGCGCGCATGGAGAGCTTGCCGTGGATGTCGGAGGAGGAGAAGCCGGGGGTGCCTTTTTCGACGAGGAAGCCGCGGATGCCGTCGGGGGTGCGGGCCCAGACGATGGCGACGTCGGACATGGTGCCGTTGGTGATCCAGGTTTTTTCGCCGTTGAGGATCCAGGTATCGCCGTCCAAGCGGGCGGTGGTGAGCATGCCGGCGGGGTTGGAGCCGAAGGCGGGCTCGGTGAGGCCGAAGCAGCCGACGGCTTCGCCCGAAGCGAGTTTGGGCAGCCAGCGCTGCTTCTGTTCTTCGGAGCCGAAGGTGTGGATGGGGTACATGACAAGCGCGCCCTGGACGGAGACGAAGCTGCGGAGGCCGGAATCGACGCGCTCGATTTCCTGCATGATGAGGCCGTACTCGACGTTGGTCATGCCGGCGCAGCCGTAGCCCTCGAGGTTGGCGCCAAGGAAGCCGAGCTGGCCGAGTTGGGGGATGAGTTCGACGGGGAAGCGGCCGTCGCGGAAGCAGTCGCGGAAAAGAGGGGCGGCCTCGTCGGAGGCGAACTGGCGCGCGGTCTGGCGCACGAGCAATTCCTGTTCGTTGAACTGGGAGTCGACGAGGAAGTAATCCACACCGGGGAAGCGAGCCATATAGTTAATCCGATTCTAGCCTTCGGAGGCTGAATGGGTTCCGCCGGCGGCTTTGGTCGGGGCTTCGGAGGAGGAGAAGAACGTTGCGTTGACGGCGGGACGGCCGGCGATGTTCCAGGCGGCGAGGAGCATCCAGGGCTCGCCGTAGCCGAAGTTGGAGTCCTTGAGGACGGCTTTGGCGACTTTTGCGAGCGGCTTTTTGTTGGCGAGGGCCTGGGCGTAGTTGGCCATGGCGTTGGCCCACCAGATGGTGGTGATGACATCCGCGCGGGCGAGCGTGACGTTGGTGGCGGAGAGGCCGAGGCTGCGGAGGAAGCTGGTCATCCGATCCGGCCCGAACGCGTCGCGCAGGGCGGCCCATTTGGCGAGGGGTGCGGTGTAGACCTTCAGGCGATAGGCGTGTTCCGACTGGTTGGCGAGAATGGCCGCTTGCGCCTGGCAGACCTGGCCGGCGTAGAAATCCCAGGTTCGGGGCTGGCCGTTGGAATCGATGTAGAGCTGACGGCACTGGGCCGGGTTCAGGGCGAGGGAGAGGGAGATAGCGCAGACTCCGTAGTTGTGCAGGTTTTCGTTGAGCAGAGTTTCGGCGGCGGCGGCGTTGGGCGCGTTCAGGAAGCCGAGGACATTGACGAACTGCTGGAGTTGGGAACGGGAGGCGGCGGCTTCGCGGTCGAGATAGGTGATGGTGAGCGGGGTGGCAACTTCCGGCGTGTTGGCCGAGGCGGGCAGGGTGAGAGTGATGTCGCGGAGGAGGAGTTTGCGGAGCTTTTCGGCGTCGAGGTTGTTGTCGACAACCTGGATGGATTCGTCGGCGAGGATGAGTTCGTGGGTGTTGTTGCTCGAGCGGAAGCTGGATTCGGCGATGAATTGATGGACGCTGGCGGCGTTGAAGATGCCGAGTAAGTGAAGGGCGAAGGTGTGGGTGGTGGTTTGGGTTGTGGTGAGGACAGTGTCGAGCCAGCGGATGCCGTCGAAGGCGGCGCCGGGTTTGGTGAGGGCGGTGAAGTTACCGGCGAGGGCGGCGAGGAGGGCGGATTTACTCGTGGGATTCGCATCGACCTGGGCGAGGTCGATTTCGAAGAGAAAGACGCGGTTCCTGGCGGTGTTCCGGTCGAGGGCGGCCTTGAGAGAGGCGCCGAGGGAGGCGGAGAGAGCGGTGTCGATGGCGGACTTGATGTCGGATTTGAACTGGGCGGCGTTCGGCATTTCGGCGGCGAGGGAATCGGCGGCCTTCGAGGAGCCGGGGTTGAGATCGTCGAGCAGGAAGGCGAGGACATCCTGGCCGCCGATGGTGGCGGCGATGCCGGTGGATACGGTGAGGCTGGTTTCGAAATCGTCGGTGTTGTCGAGGGTGAGGGAAAGGTGAAGGACGTTGCCGGGGAGTTTGGCGATGGCGAGGGTGTGGCCGCTCGTATGGGTGACGGTGGTTTCGACGGTGGCGGAGGCGGATGCGTTGATCGAGAAAGACGGGAGCTTTTCGAGAGAGAGCGCAGCGAGAGGATCGTTGAGGAAACTGAGGGTGGCGGAGGCGGTGAACTGGACCGAGCCGGTCGAGTCGAGTTGGCAGATGGCGCCGGTGGGTATGCTTTTGAGGTCGGCGAGATCGTGCGGGATGGTGAGGGCCGAGGCGGCTTGTTTGACGGCGTGGCCGAGGGTGTCGCCGGCGGCGGCCTTGTAATAGCTGGTGAGAGTGATCGTGGCGGCGTTGGTGATGTCGAAGGTGAGTTGGCCGAGCGGGGCGGTGTCGCCGAGGCTGACGCTGCCAACGAGTGAGAAGGAGACGAGGCCGGCGGTTGCGGCGGTGTCTTCGATTTCGAGCGCGGAGAGGAAGAGCGCGGCGTCGGCGCCCTGCAGGAGGCCGATGGAGGCGGAGGGTCCGGCCTGGATGTTGAGTGTCGTGCCTTCGACGGCGAATTGGCCTTGTCCGGCGGCGGAAATGGTGATGGGGAAGCTGGTTTCTTGCAGGGATTCGACGGGGACATTGACGAGCGGGTCGAAACTGGGTGGGGTTTTGAAGGTGAGGATGTTTTTGAGGTAGCGTTCGAGGGTGGAGAAGCCGTCGCCGGAGGAGGCGGTGAGGTTGAGGGTGGTGTTGTTGGTGAGGTTGATGGACGGCACGGGATTTCCTCCTGGTTGGGACAAGGATAGCGCGGCGGTGGGGTGGGAGCTTCGGCGGGAATTTCGGGTTTTGGGGGGGGTGGTGGACGTGGGGGGATTCGAACCCCCGACCCCGGCGTTGCGAACGCCGTGCTCTCCCAACTGAGCTACACGCCCTTGGGCAGGAAATGGACGACGCTTTTAGTGTAGCCGATCGGGCGCGGGGTGTTCACCAGTTGCGGTAGGGGATTTTGGAGGGGCGGACGGTAACGCCGTTCCGCGTCCAATCGCCGAGGCGGCTTACCAGGAGGCTCCGCACGGCGTCGCAGGACTGCTTGGGGTTGGGGCATGGGCCAACGACCACCTCGGCCAGCGGGAAGCAGTCCCGTGTGTAACGGAGCGGGACCCGCCGGTAAGGAATGATTCCCGACTTGCCCTCGCGGAAGTCGAGCGGGACTTCCTCGCGGTTGGGCCTCGGGGTTAGAAGGATTCCGCCGGGCACGGGGATTTCTTTATACGAAGGAGGGTCGTCCATCATGCTCTTCGAGACGATTCGCCACTCCTTCTCGTGCTCGAAGGCCAAATGCTTGAACGCCAGCGCATCTTTTATGAGGGCGAAGGCAGTGATGGCGTGCGCGTAAGGTTGTGGTTTCACCCCGTCCGGGACGTCCCTCGGCAACTCTTTGGCAATCCCGGTGAGAATTTCGTCAGCTTTCCGGCGCTGTTCGGGCTCGTCGTAGATGCATTTGAGGATCTTGAAGTGATCTGGAAGCTGGACGTCTCGCAGCCTAAAGCCGAGGGCGTAGCCCGGCCCGGCGGCGGCGTAAGCGCGCCACTGCGGCAGGGAATCCGGATCCTCCGAAAAGCTGGCGACGAAGAGGTTGAAGTTAGGGTCGTCGAGGCCCTCAAGGGCCTGGGTCACCGGCTGGCGGACTTCCGCCCGGATCGTCACATCCGCTCGTTTTAGCAGAAGCTTCCTGGCGTGGTGAAGTTCTTCCGTGTCATTGAGATGGCGGAAGTGGGTGGCCCAGATCTCCCCGCTATTGATAATGCCTAGCAGTCCGCTCTGCGTCGTGTAGTGGTAGATGAGCCCGGGTGGGTGCTCGCTGGGGGTGTCTTCGCCGGAAGTGCTCATAGCTACTCGATTTTACGGCGCGGTGGGTGGGTGTAGGGCGGTTGCTACACTGAAAATTCCCCTCCCATGTTGGACCACATCTCCGTGCATGGCGCGCGGCAGCACAATTTGAAGAACATCAGCGTCGAGATTCCGCGGAATTCCTTGACGGTGGTGACGGGATTGAGCGGGAGCGGGAAGTCGTCGCTGGCCTTCGACACGATTTACGCCGAGGGGCAGAGGCGGTATGTGGAGACGCTTTCGCCGTATGCGCGGCAGTTCCTGGACCAGATGGAGCGGCCGGAGGTGGATTCGATCGACGGGTTGAGCCCGGCGATTTCGATCGAGCAGAAGACGACGAACCGGTCGCCGCGGTCGACGGTGGGGACGATCACGGAGATCTACGACTACCTGCGGGTGCTGTACTCGTCGATCGGAGTGCCGCATTGCCCGAACTGCGGGATCGAGATCTCGCGGCAGACGACGGGGCAGATTCTCGAGCAGGTGCTGCGGCTGGGCGGGGGCGAGCGGATCATGCTGATGGCGCCGGTGGTGCGCGGGCGCAAGGGCGAGTACCGCAAGGAGATGGAGAAGTACCTGCGGCAGGGGTTCGTGCGGGCGCGGGTGGACGGCGTGCTGCGGTCGCTCGACGAAGACCTGAAGCTCGATAAACGAAAGAACCACACGATTGAGATTGTCGTGGACCGGCTGGTGGTGAAGCCGGGGATCGAGCGGCGGCTGGAGGCGTCGATTGAGACGGCAGGCAAGCTGGCCGATGGGCTGGTGACGGTGGCGGTGGTGAACGGGGAGGAGCGGCTGTATTCGCAGAAGCTGGCGTGTCCGAACTGCGGGGCGAGCGTGCCGCAGCTTGAGCCGCGATCGTTTTCGTTCAACAGTCCGTTTGGCGCGTGCCCGGAGTGCAACGGCCTGGGAAGCAAGTGGAGCTTCGATCCGGTGAAGGTGATCGTCGATTCATCGAGGCCGCTGCTCGAGGGCGGGCTCGGGCCGGGGGCGAGTTCGGCGCAGATGAATCATCTGCTGCGGGAGGCGGCGTCGCGGCTGAAGGTGGAGCTGAGCGTGCCGTTCTCGGAGTTGCCGAAGAAGGCGCGGACGGCGCTGCTCGATGGGGCGGCGGAATTCGCCGGGATTTTGCGGATTTTGCAAGAGGCGTTCGACGAGGCGCCGCAGTCGTATCGCGACTGGCTGATGGAGTACATGTCGCCGAAGACGTGCGGGGCGTGCGGCGGGCGGCGGCTGAAGCCGTCGAGCCTGGCGGTGCGGGTGAAGGGGACGGGGATCGCGGAGGTGACCGAGGCCAGCGTCAGCGGGGCGCGGGAGTTGGTGGCGGGGTGGGAGTTGAGCGAGCGGGAGAGCCAGGTGGCGGCGCGGGTGGTGGAGGAGATCGGGCAGCGGCTCGAGTTTCTGGACGCGGTAGGGCTGGGGTATCTGAGCCTGGCGCGGTCGGCGGCGACGCTGTCGGGAGGCGAGTCGCAGCGGATCCGGCTGGCGACGCAGATCGGGACGCAGCTTCGGGGCGTGCTGTACGTGCTGGACGAGCCTTCGATCGGGCTGCATCCGCGGGACAACGAGCGGCTGCTCGATACGCTGGCGCAGCTTCGGGACCTGGGCAACACGGTGCTGGTGGTGGAGCACGACGCCGAGACGATCGAGCGGGCGGATTATGTGCTGGACCTGGGACCGGGGGCGGGGCGGCTGGGTGGGGAACTGGTGGCCGAGGGGACGCCGAAGCAGATCCGGAAGAATCCGCGGTCGCTGACCGGGCGGTACCTGGCGGGGACGGAGAGTATTCCGCTGCCGGAGTTGCGGCGGCCGGGGAACGGGAAAAGGCTCGTCGTGCGCGGGGCCAGGGAGCACAACCTTCGGAACCTGACGGTGGAGTTTCCGCTGGGGACGCTATTGGTGGTGACGGGTGTTTCGGGGAGTGGGAAGTCGACGCTGATCGGGGACATTTTGTACCGGGCGGTGGCGCGGGAGATTTACGGCAGCCATGCCGAGCCGGGGGCGCACGACCGGATCGACGGGCTGGAGAATCTCGATAAGGTGATTGAGATCGACCAGACGCCGATCGGGCGGACGCCGCGGTCGAATCCGGCGACGTATACGCAAGTGTTCACGCCGATTCGGGATTTGTACGCGATGCTGCCGGAGTCGCGGGAGCGGGGCTACAAGGCGGGCCGGTTCAGCTTCAACGTGAAGGGCGGGCGGTGCGAGGCGTGCCAGGGCGACGGGCTGAAGCGGATCGAGATGAACTTTCTGCCGGACGTGTATGTGACGTGCGACGTGTGCCGGGGGCGAAGGTACAACAGCGAGACGTTGCAGGTGAAGTACAAGGGGCTGTCGATCGCGGATCTGCTGGAGTCGACGGTGGACGACGCGCTGGCGGCGATGGAGAACATTCCGCAGATTCAGGCGAAGCTGAAGACGCTGGCCGAGGTGGGGTTGGGATACGTGCATCTCGGGCAGTCGTCGACGACGCTGTCGGGCGGGGAGGCGCAGCGGATCAAGCTGGCGCGGGAGCTGAGCCG
>DAIDIH010000409.1 GCA_027459465.1 Bryobacterales bacterium
CTCGGGCGTGGCTTCGGTGACTTGGACAACGTCGACGGGTTTTTCGGGGGCGGCCGCGGGGACGGTGCAGTGGAAGACAGCCCCGATTCAATTATTCCCCGGCATGAATGTAATTAATGTAGTGGCGAAGGACGTGGCGGGGAACTCGGCCTGGCGGACGGTGATGGTGAATATGTACTGAGCGGCGGCGCTGACGCAACGGCCGGCGAATGTCCAAAAATCCGGCGTTTGCGGATGAGCGCTAAGACCAATGGAGAGAGCCAGATCACGCATTGTATGACAAAGCTTTTGACAGCGTGACCTGCTAAACTTCGCTCCGATCGTCAAAAACCGTGAACGGAGTCAGGTTTAGGCTCTGGCTTGCAGAGGTTTGCGGTGGCGTCCTTCGATGACGCCCATCCATAAGCCCTTGGGGTTTGGAGAGGCTTGGCGCGGGATGGATCGCTCCGAGCTTAGATAAATACTAGTCCGTGTCATTCCGATGGCTGCGCGGCGAAGGTCGCTCCGTTTTCGCCGCCGGGAGCACAAGTCATCCCATTTTTGAATTACTCAAGACAAGGCCACACGCGGGACACTTCAGTCAGCCGGTCCGCATGGTCGCCCACGTGCAGTTCGGAATACGGCCATCCTTCATGGTCAGAACAACGAGGAGTGCAATGCCCACCGATACAGTATCGACTGACTCGCGTTTGACTCGCACAGAATCACCTTTCTGCGGAGCCCCCAACAGACTGTTCCGAATTCCACAGCCTCAGGGCAAGCGCATGGGACGCTTTCGCGCGCTGGCGTATGCCGCGCTCGGCCTAACATTGTTCTTGCTGCTGTCTCATCGCGCGTTTGGTCAAGGCAATGATCCGCTGGCCAAAGTGCCGAAACTGCTCCAGGTCCTCGATCGGGACGGGTTTGATGCCAAAGAGGGGACATTCAGGATTCTCGATCCGATCAAGTACGCGTGCGAGGAGAAGATCATACCTACGACGTATTACAACAACGTGCAACCGTATATGTCGGTGAATCTCCCGACGGATTGGGAGAGCACTGCCCCGGAGATGCGCCGGGCCCTACCCATCAACTATTTTCTGCGCCAGGACGAAGCGGTGGTGATCGTAGGAACCACGCCCCCTCCGATGGCTTATTTTTCCTACCAAACGTTTTTGTTTGGTAGATACAACCCGGAAAAGACGAGCACATACCCCAAAACACTGGGCGGCTATTTCGCGCCTTACGAGGTTCTATTTGCGTACTTAGGAGATCAGGTCAGTTCGCTGACGCTGGCGAGCACCGGTTCGAATCCGTATAACCGCCCGATGGTTTATATATCGGCAGGCAATCGCCAAACGCAGGAGCGCGTGCGAGCGGCGCTGCTCGCTGCCGGATATCCGGCGGCGATCATCAACACGGAAACGCTACCGGCCTCGATGGTGCGGTTCGGCTATGACAAAGG
Source organism: Bryobacterales bacterium (assembly GCA_027459465.1). GTDB lineage: Bacteria > Acidobacteriota > Terriglobia > Bryobacterales > Bryobacteraceae > JAJYKC01. Next base: position 1,445 of record DAIDIH010000409.1, read on the forward strand.
AGATCAGTTCCTTTTTCTGATGCGCATGGCGATCGCGGTGGGCGGCAGCGATGTCATCAATGAGTTCGAGAAGACAATCGAAGCCGGCCAAGTTATGAGAGTATTCCGGGTGAGGCCCAAAGTCGAGTTTCCGCTGGATCCGTTGCCGGCTCCGGTATTGCGCCCCCGCAGCACCGGGCACACCGAGATCGACATGTACCCGACGATGGAGAAGCTGCGTCAGGCAATTATCGACTCGAACAGCAAATTGGGTTACGCGGCGCAGGAGCTTGACTCGACGGGAGGGATACCCGAGGGTTATCCGACGATCGAGCAAGAGCTGGCCTGGAATGGGCCGACGCAGGAGGGTACGCTGGGTTACGGCAGGGATGCCAGTTATGTCGGCACGGAATGGTTCAACCTGCCTGAGGGTGGATTTGCGATCGTCTATGGCCTGGACCACTCGGCTACGCAGAAAGCGACCTATTCCAGCGCTTCCATCTACCTCGATCAAATTATCACGGCAGGTATTCAAACCGTAGACAGCGGCACCTTCGCGAAGCTGCCGGGCACAGCGACCGCTTACTTGCCGAGTGAGCCGGACGCCAGCAAGTTTTATGTCTGGAAAGTTGCGCGCAATTGCAACGGAGATCCGCACTGCATGGAGGCCAAACCACCGTCCGTGTGCACGGGACTGATGAGCGCCGAGCCTCTGGTACGTGTCTTCTTTCGGGCTTATGCGGAGCCGGCGACTCAAGTGGGCCCACCGGAGTCCGAGTTGCTTTATGACCGCGTGATTGTATTCTCGCCGAAGTAGAAGAGCGGTAGTGTTTGCCAGGCAAGCGTGGCCGCGCTCAGCGCCCGTGCGGGCTCAGGCCGGATTGAGGAGGTGATCGAGCCTGGAGCCGGGGATAAGGATGGTTTCGTCGCGTTCGGGGCCGGTGGAGATGCAGCCGATTTCGACGCCGGTGGCTTTGGTAAGGAAGCGGAGGTAGTCACGGGCGCGGGGCGGGAGGTCCGCTTCGTTGCAGAGGCCACGGGTGGAGCCGGACCAGCCGGGGAGTTTTTCGTAGACCGGTTCGAGGGACTCGAGGACGCCGAGGGTGGCGGGCATTTCGTCGAGGACGCGGCCGTTGGATTTGTAGCCGACGCAGACGGGGACTTCGTCGAGGCCGTCGAGAACGTCGAGTTTCGTGACCACCAAGCTGTCGAAGCCGTTGATGGCGGCGGTATAGCGAAGGAGCGGCGCATCGAACCAGCCGCAGCGGCGGGGGCGCCCGGTGACGGCGCCGAATTCGTTGCCTGCCCGGCGAAGGCGCTCGCCGGCTTCGCCCTTGTCTTCGGTGGGGAAGGGGCCGCTGCCAACGCGCGTGATGTAAGCTTTCGAGACGCCGACGACGCCGGAGACGGCGGTGGGAGGGACGCCGGCGCCGGTGCAGGCTCCGCCGGCGGTGGCGCTCGATGACGTCACGAAAGGATAGGTGCCGTGGTCGATGTCGAGCATGGTGCCTTGCGCGCCTTCGAAGAGCACGCGCTTGCCGGCGCGCATCGCGTCGTTCAAAAGTTTTGAGGTGTCGCAGACGAGCGGGCGGATGCTTTCGGCGTAAGCATGGTATTCGTCGCGGATTTTGCTGTAGTCGATGGACTCATTGATGCCGAAGGTTTGGGCCAGGAGCTGTTTGTCTTCGGCGAGGGTTTCGTAGAGGGCCTGGAAGGCGGCGGGTTCGTAGAGGTCGGCGATGCGTATACCGCGGCGGCCGATTTTGTCTTCGTAGCAGGGCCCGATGCCGCGGCTGGTGGTGCCGATGGCGATGCGGTCCGGGCGGCCTTCCGACATCTTTTCCACGATGCGATGGAAGGGAAAGATGACGTGGGCGCGATTGCTGACGGCGAGTTGATGGGTGACGTCGACGCCGGCGGAGGAGAGAGCGTTCATCTCGTCGATGAGGGCGGCGAGATCGATGACGACGCCGTTGCCGATGACGGCTTTCACGCCCGGGCGGAGGATGCCGCTGGGGATAAGCTTGAGAACGAATTTCTTCTGTCCGATGAAGACGGTGTGTCCGGCGTTGTGGCCGCCCTGGTAGCGGGCGACGATATCGAAGTGTTCGGAGAAAAGATCGACGACCTTTCCCTTGCCCTCGTCGCCCCACTGGGCGCCAAGTACGATCAAATTGTTCATTCGGGAGACCAAAAACGCTTATTGTACCGTACCAGCGGTATAGAATCGGTTTTTCAGGGGTTTTGGGCGTTTTTTCGGCCGGGTGCGAGGCGGCGTTGAAAGGCACTACACTAGAATTCAGAATGCCGAAGGTCAACGAAGTGCTCGGTTCCGCGGCGGCGATCGTGAAGGGCATGAGCGTCACGTTCCGCGAGATGATGCAGCCGACGATCACGGATCTGTATCCGGACGCGCCGCCGGAGTTCGAAGAGCGGTATCGCGGCAAGCACGTGCTGCAGCGCGACGAGAACGGCCTGGAGAAGTGCGTAGCGTGTTTTCTGTGCGCGGCGGCATGCCCGGCCAACTGCATTTATATTGAAGCGGCGGAGAACACGGACGCCAAGCGGATCAGCGGCGGTGAGCGGTATGCCGAGGTGTACAACATCGACTACAGCCGCTGCATCTTCTGCGGGTACTGCGTGGAGGCTTGCCCGACGGATGCGATCACGCACGGGCACGGGTTCGAGTTGGCCGGCTACAACACGTCGGACCTTGTGATGCGCAAGGAAGATATGCTGGCGCCGATCCCGGAGGGCGCGCACTTTCCGTTGCTGGTTCCGGCGGCTGCGCCGAGCGGCGGCGGGCACTAAGACTGAAACTCTCCCATCGACGCGGCATAGGTTAATGTAGTAGGCAGTCCGGGCGGAGCGCGCCTGCGCGCCGCCGGGAGAAAGACGAGGATGATCATGAAGCGTACTGTTCAGTTCTTATTCATTGCGTTGCTGGCATTTGGTGTTGCGGGCAAGGCCGCAGGACAGGACGATCCGTTCATGAAGGCCGCCAAGGACGTCGACAAGGACGCCAAGAAGACCGGTCATGTGGTGAAGAAGGATACGAAGAAGGTTGCCCACGATACGGCCAAAGACTCCAAGACGGTAGGGCATGACACGGCGAAGGCGACAGACAAGACGGCGCATGTAACGAAGGATGTCGCGCACGACACGGCGCGGGACACAAAGCACATTGCCCACGACACGGCCAAGGCGACGGATAAGACGGCGCATGTGACGAAGCACGTCGCTCGTGACACGACGCATGACACAAAGGCTGTCGCGCGCGACACGGCGCACGGCACAAGGGCCGTAGCGCACGATACGGCGAAGGCCACCGATAAGACCGCGGACGCGACGAAAGACGTTGCGCACGACACGAGCAAGGGTCTTAAGAAGGCGGTCAAGAAGACCGAAGACGTTGTAAAGTAAGCGGGGGCGCGGGAGTGGTCAAGCCGCACCAGGACGGCGGGAACCGGCAAGGCGGTGCAGGAGTTGCTTTGCCGGCGCCGATGCTGTAAGAATGTCCGGGGACAGGTAGGCAGAGCGAGGTTCGGGGAGGCGATCTTCATGCAGATGCGCGTGCTTGCGTTTGTGCTGGCCGGGGGGAAAGGGACCCGGCTGTACCCGTTGACAAAAGAGCGGGCCAAGCCGGCGGTGCCTTTTGGAGGACGATACCGGATTATCGATTTCGTTCTCAGCAATCTGCTGAATTCTGGGATTTATTCGATTTACGTATTGACGCAGTTCCGCAGCCAGTCGCTTCTGCAGCACCTGCGCGACGGGTGGGAGGCGAACGGACTGCTGCTGAGTAACTTCATCATCCCGGTTCCGGCGCAGATGAGGGCCGCGGGCGAGGAGTGGTATCGCGGGACGGCGGATGCGCTGTATCAGAACATTAACCTGATCGAACAGGCGGACCCGCACCTGGTGGTGATCTTCGGCGCGGATCACATCTATCGGATGAATATCCGCGAGATGATCGAGTATCACGTCAACAAGCGGTCCCAGGTAACGATTTCGGCGATTCCGGTGGAGCGGGAACTGGCCTCCGAGTTCGGCGTGATCGAGACGCGGGAAGATTCGAGCGTCGTGGCGTTTCATGAAAAGCGGGCGGATGCGCCGACGATGCCGGGGGATCCGAACCGCGTATATGCGTCGATGGGGAACTACATCTTTTCGACCAAGACGCTAATGCAAGAGTTGTACGCGGATGCGGCGCGCGAGGACAGCTCGCACGATTTCGGGCGGGATATTCTGCCGGGGTTGATCGGGCGGGCGGATATGTTCGCCTACGATTTCCAGACGAACCGGATTCCGGGCGATCCGCCGGACGCGCCGGTGTACTGGCGGGACGTGGGGACGCTGGACGCGTACTTTGAAGCGAGCATGGACCTGCGGAACGTGGTGCCGGCGCTGAACCTGTACAACCGGCGGTGGCCGCTGCGGACGGCCGGATACTCGGATCCGCCGGCGAAGTTTTTGTATGACCAGGACGGGCGGCGCGGACATGCGCTGAACTCGATCACGGCAGGCGGGACGATTCTCTCGGGAGGACTGGTGAGAGGGTCGGTGCTGGGCCGCGGCGTGCGGGTGCATTCCGGGGCGTATGTCGAGGATTCGGTGATTTTCGACAACTGCGACATCGGGCGGCGGGCGAAGGTGCGGCGGGCCATTCTGGATAAGAACGTGCGCGTGCCGGAGGATGCGACGATCGGCTACGACCTGGAGCGGGACCGGCAGTTATATCACGTAACCGAGAGCGGGATTGTGGTGGTGGAAGGGCACCGTTCGAAGACGGATATCGCGACGATTACGCTGTAGGGGCGGTGGGGCATGAAGTACGTGACCTTGCAACTGGCGGCGCTGTGCGCCATTGAGGTGGTGGCCGCGGGGCAAACCGCGCTAACCGTCCGGTACTTGGACATCGGTGGACAGAGCGGGCGGGCGGTGGCGCTGGCTACGGATGGGAGCGGGAACCACTTTGCCGTATCCTCGGTGATCGAGCCGTCGGGGCGGCCGCAGATTCGCGTGACAAAGACAGATTCTCAGGGGAATACGCTTGCGGCGTTCGATTTCGGAGGAAGCGGAGGAGACACACCGGCCGCGGTTGCGGTGGATGGACAGGGGGACGTGTTCGTGGCTGGAACAACGACATCGAGCGATTTCCCCACTACCGCGACGCTCGGGCCGACGACTGGCGGCGCGGCGTTTGTGGTGAAGCTTGACAGCACGCTGACCAGCGTGCTGGCCGCGGTGAAGTTGGGCGGCACTCAGGGTAGCGCAACGGGCGCGGCGGTGGGGGTCGATGGAAGCGGAAACGTTTATGTCGCGGGAAGCACCGATGCGCTCGACTTCCCCGTGACACAGGGCGCGTTCCAGACTTCGCCGCCAGTGCATGACGAGTTCGGAACAGCGGTGTACGGTTTCTTGGCCAAGCTCAGCCCGGACTTACTGCATGTGAGTTTCTCCACCTACTTCGGCGGGGGGAATACGGTCTGCCAGGGCGGGAGCGCGTGTATCGGGAAATTCGGCGTCACAAGCGTGGGAGCGCTGGCGATTGATGCGGGTGGAGATGCGGTCGTTGGCGGGTCCACGACTGCGTCCGATCTGCCGTCCACACCCGGAGCGTATGAGACGCAATGCATCTGCAATTACGAGCGAAGCGCCGGATTTGCGGCGAAGTTTTCCCAAGATGGATCGAAATTACTCTGGTCGACGTTCTTGAATACGCTAGGGGAACAGCTGGATCCCCTGAACTCCAACGTCCGCGTTCAGGCCATAGCGCTCGCCCCTGCGGGGGATGTGCTTGTGGGTGGATCGGCCCCGGCCGGGTTTCCGACGACGACCGGTGCCGTGCAGGCGCAGTATCCGGTCCAACCCGGCGCTGGAGCCCCGCCTTACGCGGGGTTTGTGGCGAAACTGGACAGTATGGGCGCGACGCTGCTCGAGGCGAGTTATTTCGGATCGGCCGGGGTCTACTCGGGGGGCGTTCAATCGGTGGGCGAGGACTCGAGCGGAGAAGTGTGGCTGACCGGGAACTCCGTGCCCACGGCTCTGCCAGGCCCTCCGGCTCATCCGCTAGGTACGGAATATGTGGCGGGCCTCGCGGCGGATTTTGGTTCGGTGGGAACGATGTTTACGGCGCCGCGGGGCGGGGCTGGCGCGGCACTGAGCGTGGCGGGAACCGGCACGATAGCGGCGCTGGGAGGCCGCGGTTCGTTGGTTCTGCCGGCTGGGGCGGGCGACGCTTCGATCGCGGGGGTGTTGAACGCGGCAGGAAGCGAAGTTTCGGGCACGGCGGCTCCGGCAGAAGTGATTACGTTGTACGGTTACAACCTCGGGCCGGCGTCGCCGCTTAGTGGGGTGATCTCCAATGGGGTGCTCGGCACTTCACTCGGCGGTTATGCGGTGCTGTTCGATGGCGTGCCGGCGCCACTGCTGTATGCGAGCGCGAACCAGATCAACTGCGTGGTGCCGGCGGAGGCGTTCGCTCGAGACAACGTGAGTGTGCAGATTCGCACACCGCAGGGCACGCTGGCGGGTCCGGCGCTACCCGTCTTGCAGGCGGAGGTGGAGATTTTTCAGACCGGCAGCGGGTACGCGGCGGCGGTGAATGAGGACGGGGGAGTGAATTCGGCGGCTCACCCCGCGGGGCCGGGTTCGGTGGTTACCTTGTGGGCGACGGGGGCCGGGCTGTACCGAGGGAATGGGTTTCCGGCGGACGGAACGATTGTGAGCGCGGGTTCTCTTGGCGCGCCGGCATTGCCTGTATCGGTGGTGGCGGCGCCGGGCGCGTTTTCACAGGCGCTCGATTCGCTCGAGGTCGAGTATGCCGGCGATGCGCCGGGCGCGGTGTTCGGCGTGATACAGGTGAATTTTAGGCTCCCGGAATTCTTCGCGCCTGGAACGTCGTCATACCGGATTCAGTTGCAGGTGGGAGGGTCGCTAAGCGACCCGGTATCGATTTACGTGCATCCGTGAGCGCGCCTCAGCCGCGGATAAGGCGGACGGCGTCGCCGGAGGCACCGGTCGAAGACGGACATCGCGACGATTACCTTGTAGGGGAGGAGTAGGCGGCGCGATGGTGGTCGAACCACCAGGCCCATGCCGTGAGGAGGAGAAGGCCGGCGATGCCTGGCCAGATAATTTCCTCCGTGGTCTTGGGAGGGTCCGAGAACCGGTCTCCTACGTAGAGGGCCAACAGGATCAGAACGTAGCCGCCAAACCCGTACCGGCCGATCCGATCGCGGGCGTAGGTGGTGCGTGCGTACAACCAGACGGCGAAGGCGAGCAGGGAGATCTCGGTGGCCATCGTTCCGGCGATCGAGTTCCAGAGTCCCGAGCCGAGGCGAGGGCTTGGGCCGGGATACAGCGGCATGTCCGGGCGGTGAGTGATCCAATCCAAAACCCAGTGGCTGAGGACGGCGATCCAGATGACGACGGCGCCTTCCCGGTAGCGGGTGAGGAGGTGGTAAGCGAAGGCGAAGACGGTCGCCCAAGCGACGGACATCAGCAGGCTGTGCGACCACGGGTAGTCCCAGAGATCGAAGGGAGTGAAACGCGTGTTCCCGGGCTGGATCCGTACATGCTCCCAGCCCAGCAGGAGGAAAACTTGCCAGAGGACGTCGAGGAAAAGGGCGGCGACAAGCAGAGTCGCGAGGGAGGAACGCGGCGCGAACTTTTTTCCGGCGAATCCGACCGCGAAATGCCCGATGAACATGGCCGCCTCAGCCGCGGATGAGGCGGACGGCGTCTCGGATGGAGGCGCCGTCGGAGCGGGTGGCGCCGTCGGAGGCGGGTTCGGGCTTTTCGTCGCCTTCGCCGGGGGCGAGGAAGAGGTTCGCTTCGAGGCCGTGCTGGCGGGTGTAGAGATCCCAGTAGCGGCCGTGGGCGGCATAGAGCGACTCGTGGTTGCCGCGTTCGACGATGCGTCCGTTTTCGACAACTAAGATCTGGGTGGCGCGGCGGATGGTGGAAAGCCGGTGCGCGATGACGAAGGTGGTGCGGCCGCGCATCAGGTAGGCGAGGCCTTCCTGAATGAGGGCTTCGGATTCGGAGTCGAGGCTGGAGGTGGCTTCGTCGAGGATGAGGATGCGGGGGTCGGCGAGGATGGCGCGGGCGATGGAGACGCGCTGTTTCTGGCCGCCGGAGAGTTTGACGCCGCGCTCGCCGACGATGGTGTCGTAGCCGTCGGGGAAGTTCGAGGCGAACTCGTCGACTCGGGCGATGCGGCAGGCTTCGACGATCTGCTCCTCGGTGGCGGCGGGGCGGGAGAAGGCCACGTTTTCTCGGATGGTGCCGTCGAACAGGAAGGAGTCCTGGAGGACGACGCCGAGTTGGAGGCGGTAGGAGCCGAGTTCGACGGTGGAGAGGTCGACTTGATCGACGAGGACGGCGCCTTGCTGGGGGTTCTGGAAGGCGAGGATGAGGCTGACGAGAGTCGACTTCCCCGCCCCGGAGGGTCCGACGAGGGCGGTGACGGAGCCTGGCTCGGCGTGGAGGGAGACATCCTGGAGGACGGGCTTGCCGGGATCGTAGGCGAAGCTGACGTTCTGAAATTCGATGTCGCCCCGGAGAGGGGCGTGGAGGCGGGCGGTGCGGGCGGGATCGCGGTCCTCGGGCATTTCGGCGAGGACTTCCTGGGTGCGTTCGAGTCCGGCGATGGCTTCGGTGAGCTGGGTGCCGATGGCGACGATCTGGAAGACGGGCGCGATGAGGAAGGCGAGCATGGCGGTGAAGGTGACGAAGTCGCCGAGGGTGAGAGTGTGGGCGAGGATCTGGCGGGCGCCGAGGTACATGACGAGAGCGCCGACGACGCCCATGAGGACCGTGGCAGAGAGGCTCATGAGCGAGGTGGCGGTGAGGGAGGCGAAGACGTTGTTGAGCAGGCGGGTGACGCCCTGGGAGAACACCTCGGCTTCGCGGGATTCGGCGTGGTAGCCCTTGACGACGCGGACGCCGCCTAAGGATTCCGTGAGGCGGCCGGTGACTTCGGCGTTAATCTTGCCTCGTTCGCGGAAGATGGGCCGGATGGTGGTGAAGGCCCGCTTGAGGACGAACGAGAAACTGGCGATGACGACGAGCGCGACGAGCGTCATGGTGGCGCTGATGCGGAGCAGGATGGCGAAGGCGAGGACGGCGGTCATGAGGCCGCCGAGGAACTCGACCAGTCCGGTGCCGATGAGGTTGCGGACGCCTTCGACGTCGTTCATGATGCGCGAGACGATTTGGCCGGTTTTGTTTGTGTCGTAGAAGGCGACGGGGAGGCGGCCAACGTGCTCCTGGACTTTCTGGCGGAGTTCGGCGATGAGGCGCTGGCCGGCTTTGGAGAGAAGCTGGGTGAGCGAGAAGCTGGTGATGCCCTGGATGGCGGTGGCGGCGACGATGGCGGAGACGAGGGGGAGCAGGAGATCGGCGCGGTGCTTGCCGATGACGGTGTCGATCAGGTACTTGCTCGACATCGGGAGAACGAGGCCGCAGACGCGGTTGATGACCATGAGCACGAGGCCGAGGCCGAGCAGGGCGCGGCGGGGGCGTACAAGTTGGAAGACGAGGGGCCGGACGGCACGCAGACGGGCGGCGGTAATGGGTTTTTTCGGCGCGGCGGGGAGCGGCACGATAAATTCAGGCTAGCGGATTGGTAGGGGTGTGAGGGGTGGGTCAGCGTTTCGTGAAGACGAGGAAGTACTGGTAAGGGAGAAAGTCGTGGTGCTGGGCGAGGGTGAAGCCGACGGCGGCGAGTTCGGATTCTACCTGGGCGCGGGAGAGTTTCATGGCGAGCGGCGGGCCGAGGGGCATCTCTTTCTTGTGGAAGTCGATATCGACGATGCGGCCTCCGGGCTTCAGTGCCTGAATGAGCTTGGGATAGTAGGCGGCGCGGTTTTCGATGTGGTGGAGGACGTCGCAGATGAAGATGATGTCGACGGAGTGGGCGGGGAGGCGGGGATCGTCGGGCGCGGCGAGGACCGTGGTGACGTTGGCGGGGGCGTTTTTGCGGATGATATCGAGGAGTTTTTGATCGATGTCGACGGCGTAGACTTTGGCGGCTTGGGGGGCGAAGCGGCGGGAGAAGTAGCCGGTGCCGGCGCCGAGGTCGGCGATGCTTTCGGTGGGTTTGAGATTGAGAGCGGCGACGACCTGATCGGGCTTCTGCCAGGCATCGCGCGAGGGGTCTTCGAGGACCTTGGCCCATTCGTTGGCGGAGGGCGGATGGTGCTGGTGCGGGACCTGAGCGGCGGCGAGGGCGGCGAGGAGGAAAAGCGGTAGGGGTTTCATGGTGGATTGTCAGGACCAGTTATCGCGGAGAGCGGCAACGTAGCGATCCGGATCTTCGTTGCGCCAGAGATCCTTGCCCATGCCGCGGAGCACGAGGAGTTTCGAAAGGCCCGTGGCGCGAGGGGTTTGGCGGCGTCCCTTGGCTTTGTTCGCGGGCTTGGCCGTCGATTTTGATTTCTGCCCTTCAGGCATATATACGCTCCTTGAACCAGCTTTGCCCCGGACACGTAAGCACGTCAAGCAGCGCGGCAGTACACTGCGAAGACGGAGGAGATGCAGCGGTGGCGAGGTATGCGGCGTTTTTGCGGGCGATCAATGTGGGCGGGCATGTGGTGACGATGGAGCGGCTGCGGGAATGTTTCGCGGCGTGCGGGTTGAAGGGCGCGGAGACGTTTCTGGCGAGCGGGAACGTGGTGTTTGAGTCGGGCGGGAAGGCGGAGGCGCTGGAGAGGAAGATCGAGGCGAGGCTGCGGGCGGAGTTGGGGTACGAGGTGGCGGCGTTCGTGAGGACGATGGAGGAGGTGGCGGGGGTGGCGGCTTGCGAGGCGTTCCCGGGCGTGCGTGTGGAGAAGCCGGCGGGCGTGAATGTGGGTTTCTTGCGCGAGCCGATGACAGCGGACGGTGTGCGCGTGCTGATGGGGTTCCGGACGGAGGTGGACGAATTCCATGTGGCGGGAAGAGAAATATACTGGCTGTGCCGGGTGCGGCAGAGCGAGTCGAAGTTTATGAATACGCGGTTTGAGAAAGCGGCGGGCGTGCAGGCGACGTTTCGCGGGATGAATACGGTGACGAAACTGGCGGCGAAGTACGGAGAGCGGCGGTGAGTCTCAAGTGGTTGGCTGTGATCGCGGCCGGGACAGCTTGGGCGGGGCCGGTGTATCACGGCGGCGTCGAGGATGTTTTTGCGCGGCGGTGCGTGGTGTGTCATCAGGCGGGCGGGATTGGGCCGATGCAGTTGGGCACGTACGCGCAAGTGCGGCCGTGGGCGCGGGCGATCCGGGAGGCGGTGCTCGAGCGGACGATGCCGCCGTGGTCCGCGGATTCTTCCGTTGGCGTGCGGTTCCGGAACGACCGAACATTGAGCGCGGAGGAGCGGCAGGCAATTGTGGATTGGGTGGACGCGGGGGCGGCGGAGGGTCCGGCGGTGGTGGAGACGAAGATGGTTCCGGGCGGGACGGGGCCAATGGCGGAAGCGCGGCGGGCGCCGGACCTGGTGGTGAAGATTCCGGGGTTTCCGGTGCCGGCAAGCGGGGTGGTCGAATACACATTTCTGGTAACGCCGGTGCGAATCGAGCAGGATGAGTGGATCGAACGAGCGGAGTGGAAGGTGCAGCATCCGGAGGTGATTCACCACATCAACGCGTTCATCCGGCCGACGGGGTCGAGTTATGTGGCCGAGGCGCCGGCGGGTAAGTTCTACGTGGCGAGTGGGTCGGAGCGGTCGGCGCGGCGGCCGGACGAGGCGGAGATCGACCGGCGGGAGTTACTGGTGGGTTATGAGCCCGGGTACCGCCCGGAGCCGTGGGGCGCGGGAAGAGCGAAGTTACTTCGGAAGGACGCCGATATTGTGTTCGAGATGCACTATACGCCGAACGGGCACGCGGTTACGGATTATTCGGAATTGGACATTTACCTTGCACGGGAGGCGCCACGGGAGCGGGTGATCACGATCGCGCCGGCGGATGCGCAGCTCCAGATCCCGGCGGGCGATGCGGATTACCGTTCCGAGGCGACGGCGACGTTTACGCAGCCGGTAACTCTGATTTCTCTGCAGCCGCATATGCACTTACGCGGGAAAGCGTACCGGATGACGCTGGTGTATCCGGACGGCCGCCGACAGTTACTGCTGAGCGTGCCGCACTATGACTTTCACTGGCAGACGACTTACTTCCTGGCCGAGCCGATGCGGCTGCCAAAGGGAGCGGCGATTGAATGCGTGGCCGAATACGACAACTCGCCGAATAATCCGAATAACCCGGATCCGAAGAAGACCGTGCGATGGGGCGACCAGAGCTGGGAGGAGATGAACATCGGGTTTTTGGAGGCAGCGATTCCAGCAGGCGGAGATGCGGATGTGGCGGTGCTTAGCGGAACGACGAAGCCGGCGCCGGGCGGAGGGCGGTGAGAGAGGGGCCTATGAGGCGGGAGGCATGTTCAGGCGCTTCTCGACTTCGAAAAGGCGGTCCTCGATGACGCCGACGCGGCGGCGAAGGGCGGCTTCATTATTTTCGGCGTCCTTCAGGCGAAGCTGATTGGATTCGGCGAAGGTGTAGAAGGCCTTGAGGAGATGCGTTTCGATTTCGCTCATGTGCTCGACGAGTTCATCACGAAGATGGGCAACGTCGGTCTTCAGTTCGTTTCGAAGCTGGGCAACGTCGGTCTTCAGTTCGTCGCGAGCTTGCGCGAGGTCGGCTCTGGTGGCTGGGGCGTCTGGCGTGTCCATTTGTCTTTTATGTTACACCGGCTGTGCGCCGGCCGCCGCCGTTAGCCGGTCGGCGAGGCCGGTGGAGAAGAGGTCGCCGATGCGGTCGATGGTGAAGTCGGCGGCGGGGTACTGGGCGACGGCTTTGGCGTCGAGGGCGTAGTGGCCCTGGCGGACGAAGACGGTGGTGAGGCGATCCTTCCAGGTCTGTTTCATGGCCGTGAGGATGCGGAGTTTGTCGTCGATCATGACGTAGTGGTTCGCCGGGTACTCTTCGGCGATGTGGTCGAGTTCGATCTCCTTGTGGATGTAGATGAGGACGCGGCCTTCGAAGGCCTCGTAGAGGCCGGAGCGGTATATCTTGTGAGGTTGGAAGACGACGTCGCCGTCGGTAAGGATGACGGTGGTTCCGAGTTTGCCGGCCTGTTCCACGGCGTCGAGTGAGTTTGGGAACAGCCGGTTGGCGAATGGGTAGCGGATGAGATAGTAAGATACGGTGAGTAAGTGGGGGTCGTGCGGGTAGGCGAGGCGGTAGCGTTGCAGCGCGCCGAGATAGTCGGCGTAGCCGAGCTCGGCGCGGATGGCCTCGAAGTATTCCCAGTAGCGTTGGGCCTGGCCGGCGCCGACGCTGGCGGCGAGGTGGCGGCGGAGGTCGGCGGTGACGCGGTCGTGATCGAGCAGCGTGTTATCGACGTCGAATAAGAAGACAGTGGATGCGCCGGGCATTGAGAGTCCCCTGGATCAGGTTAGCGGGCTTTCTTGAGGGCGTGCGGGATCGAATCCGGACGCCATAAGCGGAAGCCGCCGATGAAGGCGTGGGAGTTATCGCCGGGGCGGCAGTTGGGAGGCAGTTTTTTCATGAGGCGCACGTTGCCTCCGCCGATGACAACATACTCGGCCTGCGTGGCGGCCATGAGGGCTTTCGAGATGGCGGCTACGTGGTTGCGCCATTTCTTTTTGCCGAGGCGTTCGAGGCCGCGCTCGCCGATGTAGTCCTCGTAAGTGCGGCCGTTCTTGTAAGGTAAGTGGGCGAGTTCCATGGGCTCGACGACGCCGTCGACGATGAGGGCGGTGCCGAGGCCTGTGCCGAGGCCGAGGAAGAGCATACGTCCGCCTTCGTAGCTGCCGAGGGCCTGCATGGCGGCGTCGTTCATGATACGGACGGGTTTGCCGAAGGCTTTGGCGTAGTCGAATTTAGTCCAACCTGGAGCGAGGTTATGGGGTTCGGCGACGGGACGGCCGTGCAGGACGGGGCCGGGATAACCCATGGAGATCACATCATAGGTCCAATCGGCGGCGGCTTTCTTGACTTCGGCCACCATGCGGCGGGCGGTCATCGTGGGGCCGGAGTCGATTTTAACGGGCTCTTTTTGGCCGGTGGCGAGAATCTTTACGTGGGTGCCTCCGACGTCGACGACGAGGATATGTTTGGGCGCGGCGGCCTTTCGGGTAGCCATGGCGGATGCGGCGGGTCAGCGGGCCGCTTTCTCCTTGTGGCCGCCGAACTGATAGCGCATGGCGGAGAGTAACTTGTCGGCGAACTCGCCTTCGGCGCGGGAGGCGAAGCGCTGGTAGAGGGCCGCGCTGAGCACGGGGGCGGGCACGCTTTCGTCGATGGCGGCGGTTATGGTCCAGCGGCCTTCGCCGGAGTCGGAGACGTGGCCGGAGAAGCTGGCGAGTTCGGGCTCCTCGAGCAGGGCGATGGCTGTGAGATCGAGCAGCCAGGAGGCGATGACGGAGCCGCGGCGCCAGACTTCGGCGATGTCGGGCATGTTGAGTTCGTACTGGTAGTGGTCGGGGTTGCGGAGCGGAGTGGTTTCGGCGTCGACGTCGCGGGTGTGGAGGCCGGCGTTGGCGTGTTTGAGGATGTTGAGTCCTTCGGCGTAGGCAGCCATGACGCCGTATTCGATGCCGTTGTGGACCATTTTGACGAAGTGGCCGGCGCCGTTGGGGCCGCAGTGGAGGTAGCCGAGTTCGGCGGTGCCGGAGGCGTTTTCGCGGCCGGGAGTGCGGGGGATGTCGCCGCGGCCTGGGGCGAGGGTGGCAAAGATGGGGTCGAGATGCTGGACCACGACCTTTTCACCGCCGATCATGAGGCAGTAGCCGCGTTCGAGTCCCCAGACGCCGCCGCTGGTGCCGGTGTCGACGTAGTGAATGCCGAGGGCGCTGAGTTCCTTCGCACGGCGGAGGTCATCGACGTAGTAGGAGTTGCCGCCATCGATGACGATGTCGCCCTTTTCGAGCAGAGGAGACAATTCGTGAAGCGTGCCGTCGACGACACCGGCGGGGATCATGAGCCAGACGGCGCGCGGGGCCGAAAGCCGGCCGGCGAAGTCCTTTAGCGAAGTGGCGCCGGTAGCGCCTTCGCCTTCCAGTTGCTTCACCGCGGCGGGGTTGGGGTCGAACACGACGCAGTGATGGCCGCCGCGAATGAGGCGCCGAACCATATTCGCGCCCATGCGGCCGAGGCCGATCATTCCTATCTGCATGCTTAACTTTCTCCTCCCTTGGCGCGGGCGAGTTACGGCCCGCTTTACCAGCATCGCTCAAAGGCATGTGGATGTGGATGGGCGGTGGGAGGTTACAACCTGGCGGCGCGGCTAGGCCGCGGGTCCTACTTCGGTGACGGAGACATGTTCAATCCGGAAGCGGAGATCGCGAGGATCGCCGTTCATGGGAACGCGTGGGGCGTTGGTGGAGAATTCGATTGCGGTTCCGCCCGGAGCGAGAGTGAGCGAAAGCGATATCGGGGCCGGGGATGCGCCGATGGGAAACTGCCGGGAGAAAGTACTTGTGTGCAGCGTCAGCAGCGATGGTCTGGGAACGCCGCTGAGGGCCTGGAACGAGACGAGAACGGTTTCGTTGTGCGAGCGGAGATTATAGAGAACCATGGTTCCGCGACGGGAGCACCAACGCCACTCGGCGTTCGGATCCGGGCCCGGGCCATGTTCGGCGACGGAGAAGCCGGAGCGGTACCAGACAGGAATGAGGAGTTTTGTTTGTTCGGCCGCGCGGGTCCACTGGTCCGGGATGTGGGTGAGGTTGAAGAAGAAGAGGCGGTGGTCCGGACTTTCGAGCGGTGTGGATTGGAGAGCGAGGCGAAGTTGGGTTTCGAGCGCGGCGCCGTTGTCGGCGTAGCCGAAGCGGTCGACGTAGAGGCCGCGGTAACCCGCGGCGATGGCCTGGGGGAGTAGTTCGGGCAGGGGGAGAGAACTGAGGGTGGCAAGCCAGGCGTCGCCGGCCCGGGAGCGCATGGTGGGAAAGCTCCAGCGGAGCGTAGAGGAGAACAGGTACGCGCGCAAAGGATCGTAGGCGTCGATTTTGCGCAACGGCACTTCCGGGTAGGAGACGAAGGGAAGCTGGAGGACCATCGAGCTGGGCGGGAGTTGGCGCTCGATGGCGGAGAGGAATTGGCGCATGTTCTGGGAATCGGAGGCGGAGCGGACGGGGAGTTCGACGATGCCGGCGGGCGTCTGGTCGTAGACGGCGGCAATCAGGAGCAGGACGGCGGCGGCGCGGAGCCAGGGGCGGCGGTTGGGATGGGCGCGGCGGAAGATAGCGTCGAGGCAGAAGGCGACAGCGATGAGCGAGAAGAACGCGAGGAAGACGGCGACGCGGTTCTGGGCGCGGATTTCCGGTGTGATGAAAAGCGAGAAGAGTGCGCCGAAGCCGGAGGTGGTGGCGAAGAGGATACCGGCGGCGGACAGAATACCGAGCTGATGCAGCAGGAGGGGGCGGCGGCGAAACTCGGCGACGGCGCAGACGAGCAGGATGAGGCAGCCCGAGGAGCCAACGGCACCGAGCGAAACGCTCGCGCTTTCGTTGGCGTGCAGCCAGGGCTGCGGCGCGTGATAGACGGCGGTGATGTGGCGGAGCGTCAGCAGGCGGTGCTGCGGATTGGGCAGAAACAGATCCGCGATTTTGAGTCCGTATTGCTCGGTTTCGACGGCGGTGCGTTTGCCGACTTCGGGATTGGGTCCGTTTTCGATGATGGAGGCGATCATCGGAGAGAGGCAGGCAAGGACGGTGGCGACAGTGACGACGATCGAGATGCCGGCGACGGCGGCGTAGCGCTTTCCGGGCGGAGTAAAGAAAGCGTAGACGGCGGCGAGGCACAGGAACATCAGGGAAAAGAAGCAGTAGTAGAAGCCCGCGGCGCCGGTGAGGACGCAGACGGGGATCGCCCAACGGAGCATACGGAACGGGCGGGCGTCCGCACCGTTCATGATGCGGATCAAAAGATAGACCACGGGAGGAACCATCCAGTAGGCAGATAGAAACAGATGGCCTTCGCCGCGAAGAAAATGAACTGTAAGGAGGGAGTAGAGAAGGGCGGCAATTCCCGAGGACAGGCGTGAAAAGCCGAGGCGGCGCAGCACGAAATAGGAGGAGGCGGATGTGAGAACAAAGCCAAGCAGGTAGAAGAGATTCCCGGCCAGGAAAGCGTCGTGGACGAACAGTTGGATGACGATGAGGATGGCCTGATGGAGGATGTCGGGCTGGTCGAAGTCGCCGTAGTCGAGGCCGAAGGGAGCGCCGACGCGGGGGTTGTGTAGCAGGTGGTGTTCGCCGAGCGCCTTAGTAATATAAGCGAAGATGACGTGGTCGCCGTCGACGGGCTGGATGGGATTCCGAAGACTGGCGTGCCAGAGGCCGTAGGCCCAATGGACGGCGAGCAGGGTCGCGCAACTGAGAGCGAGGTACTCGAGCGCTGTGAACAGATAGCGGCGGCCTCGGGTTGGGGTGCGCCGGGCTACGGAAGACTCAGTGTCTTGTGAGGGTTGTGTAGCTTCCGAGGGCATGCGGATTCCGGATCGGCGCGCGAGCGTAACGATCCGGACTGCCCGCTATTCTAGCAATGGCGGGCGCAGATCGCGGCGCTGGTATTGCAAAATGGGGAAGATTCTGAAATCTCAGGACAGACGCTGGCGTCATAAAAGCTAATGCCGAATTTGTTCCGCACCGGGTGGCGTATCGCCGTCTTTATTTTGCTTTTAGGGGCTCCGTATGCATTCGCGCAAGGCAGGATCGACCCGAGTCTGCCGAGCGAGCCGGTGGCGTTCACCCGAACACTTATGTTGTTTCCCGGCGTCGACACGGTGAAAGATCCGGATGCGGTGCTTCCGCCGCTGACGACGAAGCAGAAGTACTGGATTTTCTGGCGGCGGACATTCGATCAGTCATTGCCGGTGGAGGCGCTGATGTTCGCCGGCGGTTCGCAGGCACTGCAATATTCTCCGCGGTATGGCGACGGACCGGGGCCGTTCGCGGAGAGGTTTGGCTCATATGCGGGAAGCATCGCAAGCTCGAGTTTATTCACCGATGGGATGCTGCCGTCGATCTTCCATCAGGATCCGAGATACTTTCGCAAGGGACGTGGTTCGGTGATGAGTAGGCTCTGGTACGCGGTGAAGTCCGAGGTGGTGACGCGGAACGACAACGGCACGATGGGCTTCAACGAGTCCGCGGTGCTCGGCTTCGGGATGTCGACGGCGTTGACGAACGCCTGGTATCCGCGGAGCAGCGTGACGTTCAGTTCGACGATGACGCGGTATGCGATCAAGATGGGCGTGAGCGTGGTGCTCAACGTGGTGCGCGAGTTTGGAGGCTCCGAAGAACCCGCGCCGGAACGCTAGGATAAGAGGGATGTGGAAGCGTCTGAAGCTGACGCTCGAAATGATCAAGTTCGAGCACTCGGTATTTGCGCTGCCGTTTGCGCTGACCGG
>DAIDIH010000410.1 GCA_027459465.1 Bryobacterales bacterium
GAAGCGCCTCCCAAAGCAGGGCGTCTCGATAGGGATTTCGGTCCTCCTGCTTCTGGCGCTGGTTTTTCTGTTCTTCAGCTTCCATCCGGGGCGATAGCTGCCATGCACGACGATACCAAAGCAAGCGCCGCGGCTGAGAATGGAGCCGGGCTCGGCGGCCTCGCGCCCGAACTGGAAGCCGAAATTCAGGACCCGCTATATTCGGGTGCCTTAAGTTCCATCTGTTACTGGAGCACGATCCTCCTATTGGCGATCGTGGGCGCATACATGATTCGCTGGGAGATCTGGCGCGGGCCACGGTATGCTCTGCCCGCCAACGATTTCTGGGGAATCACAACACCGCCCTGGCTTATAGCGCCGCTTGCACCGCTTGGCACGCTCCTGTCATTGGGACACGCAGTTTGGAGCGCATTGCGCGGACGGTTGGCGTGGCGAACGGTCTTGGCGGCTGCCGGCCTGATTCTGGTGCTGCTATCGTCCAGGCTGCTCGAAGTCTCTCAGTAATTCCCAAATCCCATCGAGGTTCTTCCATGATTCACCATTCTGACTACCGGCGCGATATAACGAACGGCGAAGCTGCCGTCGTAGGAGCCGTTCTCGTACTCGGAACTGTCGGCCTTGTGTTTTACCTGGCGGTCGCCCGGTTTCACATCCGGAAGGAGCAACTGCTCGAAGGCGGGCTCTACCTGGGCGTCATCGCCACCGCGATTTTGGCGCCCGCCCTGCGGAGATACGCCACGCGTGGAACGCGGAAGAAGCGCCCGCCATTCATAATCTCCGCCCGGAAAGATGAACGCACCGTCGAGGCGGCCTGGAAACAGAATGCCGTGGTGCTGGGCTACGACATGGATGAAAAGGCCTGGTCGTGGCCGGATGATGTTCGGGTGATGCAGGGGATCGTGCTCGGAATGACGGGCTCCGGGAAAACCACGCTACTGAAGAACATCATTACCCAGGATGTTGCCCGTCTCGTCGGCCCTCCGGAGGACCGCCACCGCATTCCTATGGTAATTTTCGATGGGAAAGGCGATCTCGAATTCTTCGAGGAATTGCTGCCGCACATTCACCGCGCCGGCCGTTTGCATCAGCTCCGATTGTTGAACCCTTCCCGACCCGAGCTGTCGGCACTGTACAACCCCTTCTTCACGAGAGATGACAATTACATGGCGCAGGTGAACATGATCTTCGGATCGTTCAACCTGCACGACGAGTTCTTCGCAAAACACCAGCTCAATTACCTGGGCGACATTGTTCGCGTCCTCTTTTACACCGGCGTGCGCTACAACTTCTACGACGTGATCGTAATGCTGCTCGACCAGGACGTGCTGAAAGAGCAGATTGAAAAGGCCGTGCACCGGCTGGATCGTGACAACCGGGTGACGGCACAACAGCGCCTCAATTTCGAGATGAGCGTGAAGAACCTAATGCAGTCGTTGGAGGACCGCGAACGCGTACCGAAGATCCAGGGACTCATCAACGAATGCATGACATTCCTGGATGACGAACTCTCCGCGATCACGGGGCAGTATGACGATCTGCTGTCTATCGAAGACGTGATGGACCAGGAACTGATCCTTTTTGTCGGCCTGAACGCGAATAAGAACATCGAGCCAGTGCGGTCGCTGGGCAAGATGCTCTTGCAGAACATCCAGCTTACCGTGGGGAAACGGTATGAGGACCAAGCCGACCGCCGGCGCCAGAACCGTCCGCTCTTCTCGGTTGTGCTGGACGAGTTCGCGCCTTTTGGGTACCGGAACTTTGCCCAGATTTTGCAGACGGCACGCGGGACGAATACCGCCTTCCTGTTCTCCATGCAATCCCTTCCACAATTGATGCAGGTCGGCCGGGGTTTCAAGGAGGAAGTGACGTCTGCTCCCAACACCACGATGACGCTGCGAACGCGCGACGAGGAGACCGCCAAGTATTTCATCAAGGCGTCTGCCGAGCAAGTGGTGACGCGCCGGAGCGTCCAAAAGGAGCGCGGCTTTTTCGGCCTCGGCAAGTACGAGGAAACCGGCCGGGCCACGGAAAACGAGGATCGGGAAACCCGGTCGCAGGATGAGTCTATTAAGAACCTGCCCAAAGGGCAGATGGAAATCCTGATGTCGGACGACACACTGGGAACGTTGCACACGCTATTGCAGGTACGGCCGCCCGAGGAGGTGTCCATCCCTGGTTTCCAGCCGATGCTGTATCCGCGGTTGCTGCACTCGCGCGCCGAATCGAGCGGCGCCAATCTGCGCTTTAAGGACCCGGAGCTGGCAAGAAAGTACCGCGTTCCGAATCGTTACCTGGGAGGTGCGCACAAATGAGAGCAAAGGGTGTGTTGCTGGCTGCCGTCGTCGGCATTAGCGTGTACGCCCAGACCGCGGCGCAGGAGAAAGGAGAGCGGAAACCGGTCGGTTTGTACCAGCGCCCGTCCGGCGCGCACATGTACCAGCAGAACGACGACTTCTTTCATGCCTCGACTAAACTGGTTAACCCACGTGATGTGGACTACGGCGCCATGCTCGAGCAACGACGCCAGGCATTTCTCGATGCGAGCGTGGCGAACCCGTTCTTCTGGTACAGCGCGCTAACGACCACGCTCCTGATGGTGCTGATGGTCGCCTACGGCGTGCGTGTCATGGACGAGAAGCGGCGGCTGTGGCGCGCGGCCGAGATCCTGACAGATGTCTGGAACGACAGCGAACTGGCGCGGGCGAATGCCCAGGCGGCAATCGAAAAGCACAACCGCCACATGCAGGAATGCAACCGCGTTATCGAGTCGCAGCTGAGCGGCCGGTCGAGCCCGGCAACGCTCGAGGCCAGCGACGCCCGGAATGAGCTGACCCGTGTCCGGGGTGAACTCGACAACCTGGACGGTGAGCGCAAAGTCCTAAAGGCCAAGCTCGAAGAAAAAGAAAAGCTGGTGGATAATCTGTCCGCCCGGCTGAGCGCCCTGGAGAAATCGGGGCCGAATGTCAGCTTTGTTCCGCTGGAGAAGGAGAACGGCTCCAACGGACAAGGTGAATCTGAGGGCAAACTGATTGCGCGCATCAACCAGCTCACGCAGCAACTCGAATTGGAAAAGCAAAAGAACCGGACTCTGAAGGGAGCGTAGCCTGTGCTGGTAACCGCGCAAGGCTTTGGGAGCATCTGGGAGCGGCGATCCGCAAAGGACGCGAGCAGCTGTGCGCGACGTTTCGCCCAGACTGCCTTTTACAACACGACTGGTGTCTTTGTGAACGGCAAGGTTCGTCCCCGTTGGCGAATCGGCGGCAAGATTCGGTTCAACGCCATCGGCGGATTCACTCCCGGCTGTCCGCGCCGTTCTCTTAACCGTGTCTTCGAGTGCAAGGAACCGGAACTCTCGGGCGGAGGCTGGACACAAATTCTGTTCAAGCGAATGTTGAATGGTCCGGAGCAGCCGGACTTCTACCTGTTTGTCGTGACCGCCGAGTGTACCGGGCGAATCGACATTGAGTCCGCGAACTGGAAGGCTGAATCGGTGCAAGTCGTGGCGTTGAGCGAAGACGGCGATCAGCAACAGGGAATGCTGTTGATGCCGCCATACTCATGGGTGCGCGGAGCACTGGGAACCTTATACGCGGAGCCTTCCACGAAGCGGTCCTGGTCAGCCGACCTTCTGTTGGCGCGCGGCTGACGACAGCGGGAAGGCAAGATGCGTTACGAGAAAGGAACGATTCAGATTAGCGATACGCGGGACATCCCTCTGCTGCAACATGTACTCAGGGCCGGATTCGTCACCAGCGATCAGTTGTTTGAATTCATGAGACTGCGGCAAACAGAAAGTTCACGGGAGGCTTTCGATCACCGGCTGCGCCGCCTCGTCAGCCACGGTCTGATTGAGAAGCACCAGGGAGCGGCGCGGGGGCGGCCGCAAGTCTACATCATCAGCCCGGAAGGAGCGTCGCTCCTCATTGACTACGGCGAGCTGTTCGCCGGACGAATTGGCGTGGATGGCGGCAAAAAGAGCTGCACTCACTGGCTGGACCTGAATGACCTGCACCTTGCATTTTTGAAGGCACGCGCGCTCACAAGATGGATTCCGGCGCCGGAGATCTGCTCACAAAATGATCTGACGCAGTTCACGTACGCAAAGGATTACGACGCGGTGGTTGCCCTGGACTATCAAGGCGCGGATGTTCGGTTTGCGATCGAGTACGAACGGATTCCGAAGACAAGGTACCGGTATGAGCGGATCGTGGAGGCGCTGGAATGTGAGCAGCTTCTGGATACGGTTCTGTACCTGGTGTCGAACTACCATCTGCTGTGCACAATCCGGGACCGCATCACACCACGAGGCGTACAAGTCTGCGTCGCACCATTCGGGGAGTTCATGAACACGCTGCTGACAACTTCGGTAATGATAGCGGGAACAACTCGCCGCGACATACCCTTTGAGATCGCCCTGATGGAAGCGCATGGCAAACGCATACGGCGCTAAGGCGTCGCAAGCGTCTTTGCCGTCAATTTGGCTGCGCCATTGCCGCTTTTATACCTTCCTGCATAGTCTGCACCTGATTCACTGGCCGGAACTTGCGGATTGACTACCCTCCCCCGTCATCTTGCGATGCCGGGCTCGGGATGAATAACCCCCGGCTGTTGGGTTTGATGCGCGCCACGTGCGCACTTCGCTGCCGCTCCGTGCGCCCGTGGCGCGCCTATGGGCGGTTGGTGGTGCAAACATGTGGCGTAGTTGTGCGGGTCTGGGACGCCAGCCGGGAATAAATCGGTTTTAGGCGCTCGGTCATGTCCTCCATGATTTCTCCAACCTTGACTGTCCCAGCCATCTCCTGCTGGAATATCGATGCAAACGGACTTGTCTGCTCTGCTGACTCGAAGATGACCTCTTTGGCGCGATACGGCCCGCCACCTGACGTTCGGGTCGTTTCCGAATTGGCCATGTTCTCGACCATGACCTCGAGACGAGTGCGTTGGGCGGCCATGCCCGATGCACTGACGGACAGCATATCGAATAAGCTCACGGAACTTCTCTGGGACACGTATCGCACGCGTCGTGCCAGAATCGCAGCGGCTCGCCGTTCATTGCTGGCTATTTAATTGCTGTTGTTCGTTGTGATGAGAATTACATCGGACATCGGAACGACGAGCGGCTCTGCGGTGCTGCTGTCCCGACGGGCCTTGCGCTGTCGTGACTTAACCAGCGTGGAACTGTCCGACGCGGTTGTCAAGACGTTGACAGCGTCACACTCCCAACGGCAAGCGACGAAAACTCGTCGCCCGAGGACAAACCTTTGCCGCAGGACTAGCACTCAAGCCGCGCCTACAGCAAACCGACATCACGGTCGTGGATTTGCTGTAAAGCGCGAGTGGGTAAATAGAGGTTAAATGTGGCTGACCTAGCGACTTCCAAGTTTGCACTGCGCCAACATTTGCTCCATCTGGGGTTTGTATTCGGCGCTCCTCGGGAGATTGTGACCGAGCGGCTGAACAGGTATCTCGGCCCTGAGAAGGCGAAGGCGTACGCTGATCTTCTTGCCGACACGAGGTTGACTGGTAACGATCGGGGGAACGCGGTCTATGACTTCTTCGATGATCTGACCAGCGCGAATCTCCTGCGATCTCTGAGCACCGTCGTCACTCTGGATACCTGCCATTTCGTTTATGAAAAGGCATCTGCGCGCTTCACTACCGGTGCTCGAATCCTCGAACTCGCCTGTTGGACCGGCGGCTTCAGTTCCTTTATTGCCGAACATCGTCCCGACTGTGCCGTGACGGAGGTGGATCGTGCCTCAAGGATGATCGGCATCTGCAAACAGCTCTACTGCGCCGCGAATCTGACATTCGTTCAGTGGGACTATTGCCGCAAGAAGCCGGCAACGGTACTGCCGGCGGATGTCCTGTTATGCAGTCTCGGAACGAATTACGACTGTCCCCGTGAGGCGTACGCGACGTTTGACTCGATGGCGGTTCGCTCCACGAGTGGGTATCGCTGCGAGAAGAACGAGGCGTGGCGGTGCTTCAAACGTTGGAGGCAGGCAGCGAAGCCCGGCGCGGCTCTGTTTGCTGTCTTGAGAGTCGTCACGTTCCCGCGCTTTGTTGCTTTTATCGACGCCGCACAGGAAGCGGGATGGAAGCCTCTACTCGATGAATGCACTGCTGTCGAGTGCGCAGGCAATAAGGAATACATCCCCTTCCTTGCGTTTCGTGCCGAACGAACGAACGTAGTTGACGAAGATATGGCCTTGTCACATTTCATCAGCGTGATGAACCGGACCGACCAGTTGGGTACAGTCAGTGGTCCTGCCGCAATGGGGATGTACAGATCCCTCGCGAATCGACAAGTGCTTGCGAAGAATGAAACTCGCGACAACACCGGCGTCCTCATCGTTGAGGAGGTCGGTATGTGTGGCTCACTCGGCTACTTGTACCGGCACGACACATTTCCGAGGGTTGACCTAACCCTCCTGTCGCGATCCCTCGCTGAAAACCTCGTCAACAGGGCTGCGCCGAGAGTTGCAGAACCGGCGGCAACGCAATAATGGAAGACCCACGATCACCAGCACCCGAAACCGAACGCACCATGACCTTCGATAAACGCCTGATCTTTCCAGCCATACTATTCCTTTGCAACCTCGCGTCTGCGATTGTCTGTTTCGCCGGCGGCGACTGGAAACGAGGTCTTTACTGGATGGCATCGTCCATCTGTATTGCTAGCGTAAGCGCCTGAAACCCCAACCCGCCGGACGGCCCTGTCCTCGAAGACGCCATATCATTAAGTTGTTCTGTTATGGGGCATCAGTTTCGATCGAGTGTTGACGGTACCCGGTCCGGTCTCTCCGCCACCGCGCGGTCGCTCCCTAAGGAAAACTGGGTTCTGCGCATTGTGAGCCATATTGCGCCCGAATCGAGATGCACCGTCCGGACCGCCGTTCGAGCCGTAGTTCAATCTCGTTCTGCGATCGCATCACGTTTGCGGCAGCTCCCGGAGCCTGCGACGCGTTAGAAACGCCAATGCTAGCGCGATGGCGAGGAGCACACCGTCGCGAACCACAGTTGCTGGACCGAGCACTTCTCCTGAACCGAAGCATCCGCAGTCGATAGCCTTTCCGCTGGCATAGGAATACGCCATCAATGTGAAGAACGCGCCCAGCAGGGTGGCCGTCGTGATCGCAGTCGCACGCATGAAGATCCCTGAGAGAAGCACCAGTCCCAGAGGGCCTTCAAACCACGGCAGCGCTCGAGCGACCCCTATTGCCCAGGCATTCGGCAGAACTCCATAGGAATCGATCGCGGTGGCGAAGACGATCCATGGCTCCGAGAATTTACGGTACGCGGCGTAGATCAGTACCAGCCCCAGCACACATCTGAGAACGCGCCGCGACCAGAGCTTAGCCTTTGAGCAATCCATCAAGGTATTGGCGAAAGCATGTCATAGGCGACAAAGCCGACTACTGGCGTGCGGCGGTGCTTGTGCGTAATCACGATCGTCTGGGTCTGATTCAGAGGCCGCGGCGGCCGAGCGCGATGTCCCCGTCGATCGCTGAAGCAATCATCGGGTCATTCACCATCGAGCGGGCTTGCTTGAGCTGCGCCGGCTTCAGTATCCTCGCGACAACCTCATCGACTTTGCCGTTCGCAGACCAGTATTGCTGTTTCGCGAACAGGCCCAAGACAACGGAGTCGAACTGATCAATTCCGGCAACGGCATTGGCGTACCCGGCCTCCCCAATCCTCACAGTGTGACCACCCCAACGGCCGTTATCGCCGTCTGCGGCACCGTATTTAGCGTATTTGTCGACGATACCGACTCAACACTCGTGGCTGTCGATGAAGGTCTCGTAGCGGTCGGGAACCGCGCGTCACCTGCGAACGAAGTACTCCTAGAGCGTGGACGTGAACCCCTTAAACGGTCCGAGATGGAGTACGATTTCGGACGAACGAAAGGGGAAACGGGATGAGCAAGAGCAAGCACGGCGAGGCGCAGATCATTGGTGCGCTGAAGCAGGTGGAGGCGGGGCGATCAGTGGAGGATGTGGCTCGGGACCAGGGCGTGTCCAAGCACACCATCTACGCCTGGAAGTCGAAGTACGGAGGCATGGAGGTGAGCGAGGCACAGGAGGTCAAGCAGCTCCGCGACGAGAATGCGCGACTGAAGAAGCTGGTAGCGGATCTAAGCCTCGACAAGGACATGCTGCAATCGGTGATTCGAAAAAACTCCCTGGGCTCGTAGATTAGAGAGCGGAAGTGCGGCGCATGGTCGACGAGTTTCGTGCGAGCGAGCGCCGCGTCTGCGGGCTGATGGGGATTCCGCGCATGAGCTACCGGTATCGCGCGCCGCGTCGACAGCGGGCTGCGCGAAAGGCTGCTCCAGCTGGCTCGCGAGAAGCCTCGCTTCGGATACCGGCGGCTGTGGGTGATGCTGACCAGTGAGGAGCGGGTCAATCACAAGCGGGTGTGGCGGGTGTATCGCGATCTGGGATTAAGCGTGAAGCGGACACGCCGCAAACGGCTGGAACGTGCGCTGCGGCCGCGGCCCATGCTAACCGCGCCGAATCAGGAATGGGCCGTGGATTTTGTCAGCGATGTGGCCGCGAGCGGGCGCAGGCTGCGGATCTTCACCGTGGTGGACAGCTATACGCGGGAATGTCTGGCGCTGGAGGTGGATACTTCGCTGCCCAGCCGCCGAGTGACGCGGGCGCTAGCTGAGATCATGGATCGGCGAGGCGCGCCGGTGGCTATCCGGAGCGACAACGGACCGGAGGTTAGTTCGCGGCACTATCTGGCCTGGTGCATCGAGAAGCGCATCGACGCGGTGCACATTCAGCCGGGCAAACCGACACAGAACGCGTACATCGAAAGCTTCAACGGCAGGCTTCGCGACGAGTGTCTGAACGTGAGCTGGTTCTGGAATCTGTTCGACGCACGGAAAAAGATCGCAGCCTGGCGGGAGGATTACAACTCGCGGCGACCACACTCGGCGCTGAGGTACTTAACGCCGCCCTTGCGCCGGCTCCGGCCTTGACCCAGACCCGGCCGCGTGACGAGGGTCTTATATGACGGCGAAGCGGCAGATCGAATCGAGCTTAAATTCGGGTACGATGTTGGACGGATCCGGGGGGCACGTCAAACATGACGTGACATGGGTTCGCGCCAGCGCGCCACCGCTGCGCGCCCAACTGTTTCGCGGACCGTCTGAGCATGCGGATCTCATTCCGTGGCGGTCAGGTTCAACGCAAGGATCAACGATGAATTCGGCCATGAGTGGGGGTGATAGCCGTTCGATAGGCAACGCGATGAGCATGACGGCACATCCCGGCCCTCCACACTAGGACTACGACGTGCGCCTACGATATGCAATTCTCGCGTTGGCGATAGTACCGATTGTTGCGATCGCTCAAAATAGTCGGCCTTCAATTCCGGCTGAACTTGATGCGATCGACTCAGCCGCCGCCCATCTGGACCTCAAGATCGCAGTGGTTGAGACTATGGCGCAGGACCTTGGATGCCACCGCAATCACCTCCTGCTGCAGCGGCGGAATACTGGCCAGTCATTCAGCTCGCTCTACGCATCTGAACTCCGAAATAAAGGCCTAGATGACGACGCGCTGCTGAAGAAGCTCCGGCTGCTGAGTGCGCGCATTGCAGTCCTATCCAGGGAGTACCCGACTCGGCCGAGCACCTTGGGCTGTTCGTCCACACGGGTGTCGATATGAACCGAGCCGGGACATTCTACGTCGCCGTTCCGGAGATTACCTACACCTCAGATCGGTTCGCACTCCGGCTGGGAGTGCCGTATTCCCGGTGTAGAGCGCAACGGCGAACGTGCGCACTGGGACGCTCGAAAACGAACATGACCTGCGGATTTGAACTGAGGAGTCGGTTCTCCGTCGCGAGTAGGCCGGCTTTGTCAGGGGCCAGCTCGAACTTGGGCGGGCGACCGGAGTTGGTTCAGGCGAAATGTAAGCCAGAGCGAATGGCATGGTGTGGCGCCAGAAGCGCCACGGAATGGAGCAACGCATGAGCGAAGTGGAAATCACTACGGATGGAAGCTGTCTCGGAAATCCAGGTCCGGGAGGTTGGGCCTGTGTCCTGCGGTGTGCCGGTCACGAGCGAGTGCTGCAAGGAGGCGTGGCGGATACGACCAACAACCGGATGGAGTTGACCGCTGCGATTGAAGGGCTGCGTGCACTGAAACGCGCTTGCTGCGTTACGGTCCTGACCGACTCCGAGTACGTACGCCGCGGAATCACCGAATTCCTTTGGCGCTGGAAAAACAACGGCTGGCGTGCCAGGGATGGAAAGCCTGTGTTGAACCAGGATCTGTGGGAAGCGCTGGACGAACTGGCCGGCTACCACGAGGTCACTTGGGTCCACGTGGGTGGACACAGCGGCGAGCGCGATCAAGAGCGCTGCGACGCGCTGGCGGCCGAAGCAGCCAAAAGAGCGAAACGGGAAGCAGCTCATGCTTTAGCATGACCGCCCCATTGTAGATCACGTCGGCATGCAGTTGCCGGCTCGGTTCGCCTGATGATCGGACGAAACGATATCCCACAACAGCGCAGACAAAAGGATAAGCACCAGGAGTGACTTGGCAGTTCCGCAGGGTAGACCCCAACGGTCCGTGCTCGTGGCGCCCCGACGGGCGGCAACAAAGGAAGTGGGCCGGGATCGTTGGAGCGCTTCACGGGCACGGCAAAGCAGTGACATTACGAGCGGAAGTCATGAGACAGACACCGGCCTACGTTCAGTAATGAACGGGAGGAACTGACATCCGCCGAGCGGGCTCCGCTGGAGAGCGCCCCGGTACAGGAACGCCGCAGTGGACCAGGTGTGACGGCCGCCAGAGGTGGCAACCCGCCAGGCGTATTCAGAAACTTTTCGTGAACAGGGAGACCTCAGGAAATGCCCGAGAGGAAGTGGATCCGGGAGGTTATCCGGATCGACACCGACTGCGGCCCGGTGGCAATGCCGGCAAAAGTCCTGGGCCCCATAGGTGTTCATTTCGGAATCGGGTCACATGCTAAGAGAATCAGCATCACCCATATTGGAACGGGACGGCGAATCGCCAGCACAAATGTCGCGGACGCCGCTCAACGACTGGGCGAGGCTCTGGCCGAATTGAATTGGGACTGTCTGGCAGGTGACTGCGTACCCGAGAGGCTGCGAGTTGAGGTTGTACAGATCCTCAGACGATTCGGATCGGCGCTCAGCATATGAACAGTCGCGGATCAGGGCTAGGCATGCCGGAGCTTGGCCGTCTGCCCGACACCTGCTTGTCGTACACGAGCGCAATTGGAGTGGGAGTGCGAGGCGGAGTCGCCCAGGCAAGAAGAAGATCGTTCCGAGACGGCGGCGGAAGCAACCGAGAGACCAAATTGGGAACGTGTGTGCGGCTAGCGCCATGAGAGCGGGGCGCAGCTATGAAACTACTGGACGGGTCCTTTGATTTCGGACAGCAGAAGACCGTAGGAATCTGGACCTCTTCTTCGCGCGCCAAGTGCTGCACGCCCTGTTTAGTCAGAGATTTGAGGGTTTGCTTGGTGATGCCGAAAACAGACGTGGACACGATGACGCCGGGACTCTCGGCAACCAGAACGAGCAAGAAGAACTGGAGATTGTACGGGGTCCCGGGTGGTTGGGGATCCCAGTGCCGGATTGCCGTGTTGGGAATGGTGAAGCTAAAAGTCCTCATCGTGCTTCCGCAGGTAATTAAACCACAAAGCACCGTGATGCTGGCGGCGGCACGCGGATGCGCCTGAGTTATCGCTGGGCTGAATTGCGCAAGGGATGGTTGGGGCGCGTTGCAGTTCCCCCCTGGATTTCCTTTCTGTAGAGCCGAGCGATCCAGTCGTTGAGTCGAGCGAATGTTGCGATGAATGCGTTCGCGTATCGCACTCGGAAATTGTGAGTTGGCGGAGTTGGTTCCAATAAAAAGGAGACGACTGCATCCTTATATATAGATAACGCGGACCGGCCGCGGCCGCGTCTTTGCCGATTCGCCAGAGTTGGTTAACCCCGCAATCCCGTCCTCGAATCCACTCGCACAGGAGCCTGAACACAGGGTCAGTGTGGCTAGTGGATCTGGGACTTAACACTTTAAATATCAGGAGGTTTGAAATGGAAGGACAACTTTTGCCGAGGCTGACCGCCAATCCGGTCCTCACGCTGGAGGACCTCGGTTTGAATCGGAGAGCCGGCCTGGATCAAGCTAGCCGTGGTCTGGCGGAGCGATCAGAGGCCCAAATCGTGCGTTGGGTTCAGTTTCCCGCTGGCGCACTGTTCTTCACTTTGGTCCCGGGCGACCCGGAATCCGGTGGGGTGTATGTATTCGACCGGAAGGAGGGGGTGTTCTACTGGCTGAATTTCGACGACCAGAAGTGGGGCGGATACAACCTGGCCGACTACGAAGCGCTGGAACGGGCATACGGGCTCAGCCGGCTGGCACAGCGCCCCCGGCTGCTCAAAAGGTGGTGCGAACAGCAAAAGACCGCGTGACCGCAGCCCTGACCTGGCCTGTTTGCACGATTTTTCATTTCGGGTTATGTAAGAACAGGATCAGGAGGAAGGAGCGCAAAAATGGCGAAACGGTATCGAGCGAGTGCCGCCAACGTCGAGGACTATTGGCAGCTGTTCGTAAACCGGCGCGCCTATGTTCTGCAATCGATGCGGCCACATCCGGAGAGCGGTCGTTACTACTACTTTCGGCCGAAGGCCGGCAAAGACAGCGAACCGTTGAGTCTGACGGAGGCCACCATCGCCAGGCATCTGGAAGGCGACATGACGATCGGGGTATACGCAATGAACCCGGCAACGCAGTGCTGCAAGTGGATTGCACTGGACGGGGACTACAAGGACTCGCTGAAACATCTCTGCGAGATCCAGTGGGAGCTACGGCAACATCAGGTGGAGGCAGCGCTGGAGCAAAGCCGGCGGGGCGCACATCTGTGGGTTTTCGGTGAGGAGCCGCTTCCGGCGCGAAAGTGCCGGGTGCTCATGTCCGGGCTTGCGCAGAAGCTGAACATTCCGGTGAAAGGTGCAGGCACGGCGGAGGGGATCGAGATTTTCCCGAAGCACGACGAATTGAAGGATAGGGATTTCGGCAATGCCGTACGTGGGCCGCTGGGAGTCCACCGCGCCATCGGGGCGCGGTTTTGGTTCTACGGAGCGGATTACAGCCTCGACAATCAACTCGCTTTTCTCAAGCGGGTGAAGAAATTGCCGGCGGAGCAACTCGATGCAGTGATCGAAAAGGTGGGGCGGCCGGTCGAGCCGGAGCGGAAGCAAACGAGACCGCCTCAACGATGGCAGTACCCGCAGCAACGCCTCCAATTTCAGATCCTCGACCACGTCGAGGTAAGGCGAAGAGCGGGGCGGAATTGGATTACGCGGTGCCCGTCCTGCGCGGCTGCGGGGCGGGACCGAAGCGGCGACAACCTGGCAATTTCGGTGGATGAGCCGCAAAAGTACATCTGTTGGGCGGGATGCACTAAAGACATGATCCGAGCGAGTCTGGGGTGTCCAATTCCAGAGAGGAGGGAGAGCGTCTATGCGGCGGGGTGACCAAGGCGGCCGGGGCAGCCGAGTGGTCGTTCACACCAGGCGAGAAATGAAAACTGAACCCGCGAATTGGAAGCCGCTGGAACGGCGCATCAGAGCTCTATGCGCGGAGTTCATGTGGATGTATCGCGAGAACGGCCTCGAGTATTACAAGCATATCGACACACGACGGTACCTAATCCTGGACGGTGCTGGCAGGTGCTTCCGTAGGCAAGACGCGGAACTCGTGTGCGTTGATTTTCGCGATGAGTTTCGGCGGGTCACAGAGGCGTTGGATGCCTGAGACATCGTTCGAGTGGGCGGCTGCGATCGGAGCGATCTGCGCATTCATGCTGGCGGCCGCCATCGGAATTTCTACTCGCCGGGGCCTTACGTTGTTTTTGATCGGGATCATGCTCTGGTGGGCGCCGGATGCAAAGCAAGCTGCGGCCAAAGTCGCAGCACGCGAGGAAGCAAGGAGGAGCAATGAGCGACATGAGCCAATCGGAGTGCAACAGCGCGCTGATGGTTCGTAAGTGGATTGGCGATGTGTCGGCGGAGCGCGTCGGGCAAGTTTGGCGAGCAGAGGACCACGAAGCCCTCATCCGAACAATGCGCGCCGCGGACGAGCTGACTCTCGCGCTGATGGCGTTGGAGCGGCGCAAGCTGTTAGACGCCGGTTTGAAAAACACTGAAGGAGGGGATCTCCATGGAACCCGAACGACGGCTCAACCTGTGGGGGTTGAAGCTCACGCCCACAGTGACTAACCGGTTGCGGAAACTGGGAATCTACGCGCGGCCGCAGTTGAGTCTGGAACACCAGGGCAGGGCCAAACGCTATGTGGTGCGGGGTGTAGAGTCGGGCGGCGCCGTCGAGGAACTCGGGTACTACGTCACCTTCGCTGGGGAGCGCGGCGAAGCTCTGCCGTGGCTACAGACGCTCGAGTGGCTGACAGTGAACGGAACGCACGCGGTGGTGCTGGCGCCGGCGCTGGCGAGAATTGAGATGCTGCGGATCGGCCGAACCTACGATCTCTGTATCACACGGCATCGGCCGATGACGGTTCAGGCCGGCCAACGGCCCAGACTCCAGGCCGAGGAGGTCTTTCGTGGAGAGCACGGTTATCTGGCGCTGGAACTCTGGGGGAGAGAGAAAGACTTGCGGGGTTTTGTGAAGCCGCAATTTTTCACGCGCTCTGGAGAGGAGATCCCCATGCCCGGAGAATTTGATGACGCGGTGAAGGCGGTTACGAGCGGGACGACCTGTATTGGCTGCTCGCATCCTCATTACTGCCGCCTGGTTATCGATGATGATGCGGCTGCGCGTTCTTCAGTTGTGGAAGAACAGCACGACGGGACTGGCACGGCTGTGTTAATAGGGCAAGGAGCGTAAATTCGAGGGCTGAGGTCAGCGAAACGATAGAGACGATCTGAGGAAAAGACGAAAAGGAACGCCAATGAGAATATTACTGGGAATCGTGATCGCGGCCGTCGCGCTCTCGCTCGCGCGGCCTCACATTCAGAAGCTTCTCAATTTGGAGCACAGCCGCATCGTCGCCGGAGCCAGCTCAGGTAGCTTGACCTCAGGCGAGAGCGGAGCCGAGGCGCATTTCTCGCCGACTGAGAATCTTGAGGAGCTGGACGTCAAGTATCTTCGCCAGGCGCGGGAAAGCGTCGACGTAGCTATGTTCGCCTTCACGGACCAGCGCATTGCGGAGACTCTCAAGCAGCTTGCCGTCGGTCACGTAAAAGTCCGAATCTACCGCGATCAAGGGCAATTCCGCGAGGAAGAGGAAAAGGCTGCACGATTCCGCGGGCTGTCGACAAGCCTTCTGTTGCGTGGAAGCGTGAACATCCAGATTCGCGTGAAGCAAGGGTCGGAGAGAGATCTTATGCATGAGAAGGCCTGGTGTTTAGATCGTCGGTTGCTTCGCGACGGAAGCGCCAACTGGTCTCCAGGCGGCGAGATGACCCAGGACAACCAGATTCACATTACTACTGACCAAGGGCAGATCGCCGGTTTCGAAAGAAGCTTTGACGAGATGTGGTCACGCCCGAGCAATCGTGTCATTCAATAGGAGGCGGGACGTGCTGAGTAGGTCTATCTTCATCTTTTCGTGTCTATGTGGTTGCGAGTTCCAGAAGGAGGGAAAGGATGCGTTCCGCTGTCCCGAGTGTGGCCGATTGCTCGTACTAGAGTGGCGTCCAGAGTGTGACGGGGCACAGAATGAGGCGGTTCAGTTTGAGCCTGCGGACAGGAACGATTAACATGCTGACGAAATGTTCCTGGGGGCGTGGCGTGCTGGCTGCGGTTGTTCTCTGCTTCCTTCTTTCCGGGTGCGGCTTGCAGCCCTGTTTGCATACGACGAGTGGTTGTGACACAAACCGCACGGACAGAAGCGAACCGTGCCAGGAGTTTGGCGGGCCGACCACCGGATGCCACGCATCGCTGATATCTCCGCTTGTTCGGTAGCGATGGCCAGGATGCTGGATAGGCGTGTTGTCGCACAGGAATTCAGAGAAGACCAGCTTCTGAAAGGAGAGGGCTGCAAACATGGCCAAGACTGCTGATGAAGTCATCGAGTTTCCAACGTACAATCAACCGGCCCGCTCGCGGGTGCGAGTCTACGCATCCAGTGGTGGAATCACCGCGGTCGCAACCGAGTTGATGGAGGACAACGGTGGTCCGTCCATAACGAACGCGGCTGAATGGATGTGGGCCACGGTAGTCGAGAAGTTCGGCATGAAGCTGTCGGAAACGACGTTCGTGGAGCACTATCGGAAGCGTGAGGGGGAGATATTCGATGTCGTCACCTTCGATCGCAGTGAATTTGAGGAACCGAAGTGGAGAAGAATTTCGCGTCTCGCGCTGGAGGAGCTGATCGGCGAAGCATGGTTGGATTCGTGCGTCGCCAGCGAAGTGCGGCCGGAACGCCGGCGAGAAGATCCAGAGGCTCTGCCGTGCTTTTACTACCGCGTGATAATCCACAATTTCCGATTTTGCGAAACGGGCGTGGTGCCGGAAGACCAGGAAGAATGGACTTCTCCCGAACTGGATCAGGCGCATGTTCTTAGGAACGAAACGGCGCGTGTGATATTGAGTAACCCGGCGATGGGACGGGCCGAGGTCCTCTGGCAGCTTCGGGCGTGGGCACAGCCACGCTTCACGACGCCAATAGACGGCGGTGAATGCGACCCTACGAGAATAGTGACAGCCGCCGAACAGCAGCTGAAACAACCCGCGGCTGCATGCACAATTTGTGGAAAGGAATGCGTTTCGCTCAGATCGTTGCGGGCGGAGTTTCGCGGTTGGTAGCTGTGGGGACGCACAGCTTAGATCCTTGATCGGCGTTGGCGATACGAGCCTTGCAGCCGTGGTCCCGAATGTGATCGTTAAGTGCGCGACGGGCACGCTCAATCCTGAGCCAGGCTTCTGCGGCCGCCCGTTCCAGCGTTAGGTATTCTTCTTTGGACGATATTCCAATTCTGGCCCGAACAGCCTTGGAGGCGGCCTCAAATGCCGTCGCTGCGTCATCGTGATCTCTTTCCAGCCGGGTTCTTTCTCAGGCGGGCTCAGGATGTTGCGATGGCCCTTCGGTTGATTTCATACGAGATAATTGGATCGCTGGCTGGCGAAACTCATTACAAGAAATTTCAGTGAGCGGAGTACCGGCGCCTCGATGGGGATCTCCGCCAGAACCCTACTATTCTCCGTCCGAGGAATCCGGGGTTCAAGGCACAATCCATCGACACCGATCCCACAATGTATTTGCGTTCACAGCCTGAATGAATTCAAAAACGGTTCTACCTTCCCAATGGTCCCTCCCTTCATTCCTCCGTGGTCCGGGCCGTTAGCGCCCCAATTGGGTAGTTCGATCTGGTGCCAAGGATCGATGCGGGTTGGACTCCCGCGCGGCCGCGGGATGGCTCCGCTGGTGAGCCTGTGCTGAGGCATTGGCTAACGGAGGGAGGGGCCTGGGATTTTGCCGCGACGTTTACGAAAATGTGAGAGCGTGACGCCGTAAGCGCCGCCAAGTTGGTCCAGGCGGGCGCCTAAAACGGCTGCTCTGAACCTCGAATTCGGGGCGAATGCCGCTTCACGTATTTTACGTGTAAACTAAAAGCAGGACGGCAGTCATGAAACAAAACATCACCCTCGCCGTGGAGAAGAAGCTCCTCAAACAAGCCAGGGCCATCGCAGCCGAACGCGGTCTAAGCGTCAGTGCGCTGCTCTCCAGCGAATTGGCGCGCCTCGTGGAAGACGAAGGAAAATACCGGCGAGCGCAGACGAGGGCCGTGGCACGACTGGAGTCGCCCCTCCATCTGAGTTTCACGAACAAGCCAAGCCGAGAGTCCCTGCATGACCGC
Source organism: Bryobacterales bacterium (assembly GCA_027459465.1). Lineage (GTDB taxonomy): Bacteria > Acidobacteriota > Terriglobia > Bryobacterales > Bryobacteraceae > JAJYKC01. The sequence continues at coordinate 17,875 of DAIDIH010000410.1, forward strand.
CCAGGTCTTCGTTGATTCAAATATTCTAGTCTATGCTCACGACGCGGACGCCGGACCCAAGCAGAAAATTGCCGCTGCGCAGATCCGGGCTTTGTGGGATGACCAATCCGGTCGTGCCAGCACACAGGTTCTGCAGGAATTCTACGTGACTGTCACGCAGAAGCTCGGGAAGCCATTGTCCAAGAGCGATGCCCGGGAAATTGTTCGAGATTATGTGCAGTGGGTTGCCACTCCAACAACAGCCCAGACGGTTATTCGCGCTTCTGAGATCAGCGAACGTTGGAGACTCTCATTTTGGGACAGCCTGATTCTCGCGGCGGCCGAAGAGCAGGAGTGCTCCACTGTCCTCACAGAGGACTTGAATTCCGGTCACACGATGGCCGGAATTCAGATTGTCAACCCATTTTTGCAAAATCGCGACATTCCGATCTGATACTTCAGTAGCTTTCCCTTCTCGGTAGCTTAAGCCAGGCAAGCGCTGTGAACGCGCGGAGGAATGTTCGCCGGACGTCGCGCCGATCTCGACTGCAGCCACAGAGGAGAGATATTCCTCTCAACTTCCGCATCATTCGGCATTTCAATCGTCAGCCTGCGAATGAGTCCCCAGCTTGAGGCAAAAGTCTATGCAGATTCAGACATCGAATCGCGCTGAGGCGTGGCAACGCCGTCGTGAAGAGTACCTGAGAGCATCGGGGCGGTATGGCGACCTGATCAAAGAAGGGTACCTGTCGGATGAAGCAGGCGCGCGTTGGTCCGTTGTTGAGGGTGGTCGCAAAGTTCGCAGGCTGCGAGCGGCTCGCGAAGCTCGCTTGTGCCTCGTCGAGCGATTGAGTTCGTGACCAGCGCCGATTTGCGAGCGGCATGGCTTCCCGCGGGTCCCCTTCGTTCACTCCACGGTGGTGCGGGCCGTCAGAGTCCGGCATAGGTAGTTCGATCTCATGCGAAGAGACGATGCGGGCCGCGCTCCGGCGCAACCCGTGGGAACTCCTATCGAGTGTGCGCTAAGCCGTTCTGGGAACCGTTGTGAGTTCATACGGAATAGCGCAGCCGGCCTGCCGGGCTTTTCATCCCGCACTGTTCACAGTTTGCTGACAAGGACAACGGTTTGGAGGCTCGTGATGACTACGACTTTACAAAAGTGCGTCGCAGATATCCCCGAACGGAAGGGAAAACGGAAGTACGAATTCACACCGGAGATGGACGATCTCGTTCGAACAGCTTACCACCAATTCCGCGCGTATAGTAATCGCAAGGCGATCACGCATTGTGCGCATAAGCTTGAGATGCCGCGATGGGCGGTGCTGCGGCGCGGGCGCGATCTCGGTCTGGCACGGAGTAAGGAACGCTCGTGGTCTGAAGAAGAGGTCGGGCTTCTCGAACGTTGGGGCCACCTGACGGACGCAGTGATCCAGCGCAAGTTGAAAACATCTGGATACCCGCGTTCCACCAACGGAATTCATCTGAAGCTGAAGCGTCTGCGGATCAGACAGAATCTCGACGGATATTCGGCGTACTCGCTGGCGGAAGCGTTCGGCGTGGACTGGCACAAAGTCGGCTCGTGGATTCGACGGAATATGCTGCGGGCGACACGGCGCGGAACAGACCGCACAGAAGCCCAGGGAGACGACAGCTACTGGATCACGCACGGGGCGGTGCGCGATTTCGTATTCCAGTGCCCGGATGAGATCGATCTGGCGAAGGTTGAGAAGATCTGGTTTCTCGATTTGGTCACTGGGGGTCGAATCGCAATGCGTTAGGAACTGCGCGTTGCTGCGAGACAGCATGCAGGGCTCCTCGGAAATGACGTGTGCGCGAGCGGCCTGGGAACTTCCGGTCCGTGAAGTCAGATGAAAAAGGTCGGGGCCGCGGTCCTCCAAATCCGGGTGAGAACATCCTGGTCTGTGAGGATGTCGACCGTGGGGCTGAATTCAGGAAGCACAATCTCAAAAATCAGTAGAAGCAATATTCCATTCCAATGAATAGGAGCATAAGATGGCAGAACGAAGTGTGAACAAAGTGATCCTCCTCGGCCGTGCTGGGAGCGACCCAAATTCGAGGGTGACGCAAAACGGTACTCCCGTTTCGCGGATTTCGCTGGCAATGAATCGCCAGTGGACTGACTCCGACAATCAGGTGCATGAAGAAACCGATTGGATGCCGGTTGTCATCTGGAGAAAAGAACGGCTTGCAGAGTTTCTGACCAAAGGCACCAGGCTCTACGTTGAAGGGCGGCTGCAGACGCACTCGTACGAAGATAAAGAGGGCGTAAAGCGGTATGTTACCGAAGTGATCGCGGAGAACGTGATCCTGTTGGGCGGCAACGGCACTGGAAATGGCTCGGGCGGGCGAGAGAAGTCCGAAGAGCGTCCGAAGCCGGGGAAACCAGTTGCCAGCCGGCGGGCCGTGACGCCGACAGCGGAAGACGCAGCGCTGGAAGGGGAAGTACCGTTTTAAAACGGAAGTTCAATCGCTCAGCTGGCAAAATCTGACGCGGACAGTCAACCACCATGGCCGTTTGGTGGTTCGCAACTGATTGAAAGCACACAGTGGCCATGCCTCGCAGGCGCGGCCATTTTATGATTCAAATTGTCACTGTGCGTAATTCGGCGGCTCGCCAATCTTCATGCGAAGTTCTTTCAACCACTCGGCTTTGTTCTTGCCATGCACAATGCGACCGAGGAAACCGAGGGTCTCAGCGATGTTGTCTCGGTTGAGTCGGATGTCCTGCCGGGAAGTCTTCGCATATTGCCACACCCAATCCGTCACATCGGCCGGTTTCGCGAACACATAGGTTGCGTGGCCCGCCTGAGGCACCTCGACAACCACAGATTTCTCGAGATCAAAAATATATTCGTCGCGGAACAGAAACATGGTCCGCGCGCGCTTGGTGAGTTGCTCATGGTAGTAGGGGTCGTAATCGGGCCGCCAGGTAATCTGCGCGACATCAAAGTCGCCGGGGAGCCCCTGATTCCAACAGAGGCGGCTCAGTTCGCCGCGCTCCGTGGGAATCTGTTCCACATGTGCGCGGAGACGGTCGATCTGCTTCCAGTATTCGCCGAAACGAGTATGGGTGCGCCGCGCCTTTAGAATCTCGTCTTCCAGATCGTCCGGAATATCGAGTTCCGTCCGGCTGGGGAGCGCGGTTTCCCATTCGATGAGTTTCCACTCGCCGCGACGAAGGCGATAGCGGCCGGTATGAATGAAATCGGCGGAGATCTCGACGGTCGCGGTGATGAGGTGGCGCCACTGGCTCCAAGTTGGGTCCCAGCGGAGCGGCAACAACTGGTGGTCGATAAGAATCTCGAGTTTGCGATGGCGGTCCCTCAGCATCGCGTAGTCATCGAAATAATCGAGCTTGCGGAGAGGCACCGGGACGGTGCGGCGACGACGTTCGGGCAGAAATGCCAGAATCCGATTGGCAAAGAAAACACCAGCGTCCGGGGCGCGCTGTCCCTGCACGAGCAGCGATCCAAACCCTGAGTACGGAAAGGGAACAGGAATTGTTGGATCTTTGCGCAGCTCGTTATAGAGCGCGCGCAAATCGGGGTCGGCCAGCATGTTGTAGGCGCGCTCGATGGTGGCTAGTTCCGCTTTGGACGCGTTCTCCTTTAGCAGTTCCATGCGCCGGATGCGATAGCCCAGGCGCAATTCCTTAAAGGGCACATCGGGCGGCAGGTGCAGCAGGTAATAAAAGCTGGGCTGGCTTGACCAGGAAGCGTTGCGGTTGGCGGCAAAGAAATAGTCGCGAATTGCCGAGCAGGGTATGTGGATGGCATCAATGCCAGCTTGGCCGCCCACAACCTCGACCTTCACGAAAAGTTCACTTCGCCGGTCCGGCTTCGGTAACGCAGCATAGGCAACCTTGGCGTGGTAAATGTCCGCCCGCCGTAGAGAGGGCTTCCGGATATAGATCTCGGCATCCGCCGTGGTGGTTCCTGCGGAGTCGTGGACGAGGACTTCATCTCCAACCCGCAGGTGTGAACCCACCAGGCCGGATAAAGCGAATTCGCGGCCGTCGGCGCAGACGCAGACGAGTTTTGATCCTTCCCAGCGAATCTGGGTCACGGGGGAAGGAGCTTCCGTTACCGGGCTGACCTCAGGCGACGCGGCAGCGGACTGCACTGCTGAATCCATGCTGCCTGAGCGTAACCCGGATTGAAGATGTGTGCAAACACGGGTATGGGCACCGCAGCCACAGGAGTGTAATCGCATGTCAAAGAAGGATTTGACGGATGCTGTGCTGCCCTCCATCGAAGAGCGCCACGAATGGCAATCGTTCCTTGGATTATTACCGGCACTGGACCTGAGCGGCGTGGACCCGGTTCTGTATCAGCGTTGCCTGGTGGCGGTGTGGCAGTTTCGCGAAACAGCAAGAATCAGTCGGAACGCCTTGCTACAGGCGAGCGGTCTGGGATTCCATGGTCCAGCGCTGGAGTGTGATCTTCTGCTGGCAGCACTGGTTGGGGACGAAGTGATTGAACCCATTGTATCGAGTCCATTCTGCTTCCGAGTGCGCGACAGGAACTGGACCGATCCGGAGTCAGCCTATGCGGCCGATGAGAGCTCGGCGCTGATTGATTCCGTACGGCAGGAACAGTTAGAGCGGTTCAGGATTTTCGAAGAACTGGATCAGCGCTTGAAGAACCAGGGATTGCGCGAAAAGCGGGTGCGAGCGACCCGGGCGGAAATTGACAGACTGCGGCAGATCTACGAATCGACTTGGGCGGAACTGGCAGATGCGGTCGGCAGCAAGTGTGCCGAGACGATTCGAAGCGACATTGAACGGTCTATCGAATCGGTGACACGACAGCTCGATCTGCCGCTGAGCGAACGCAGAAATTCAGATCTGGAAGGAGAGGACCGATGCAACAAGTGAACGGTGTCGAGGGGGCCGCGGCGACGGTGTCCGCAGTTCCAGTTACGGACAATGGCGATGATCCGACCACGCTTCCGCCGGAGGTGATTGCCAAACTGCGAGAGCCGCTTCCTCCCGAAGCTGTATCTCCAAACCCGCAAAAGCCAGGGCTATCGGTGATCAAGGTGATCTATGTGGTGGAGCGGCTCAACGAGGTATTCGGACTCAACGGCTGGCGCGTTGTGAACGAAGTCGTGGAAAGCGGTCGCATGGTAGTGGTGAAGGGAGCGCTGAAAATCCCGAAGTACAACATCCATATCGAGCAGTACGGAGGCAACGACAATCCCGATCGCGGCGATGCGTATAAGGGGGCCTGCACGGACGCGCTCTCCAAATGTGCAAGCTACCTCGGTATTGGCATGGACGTCTATAAAGGACTCCATGACGACCGTCTGAAGAACGGCTCCAATCCGCGCGCGAACGGTTCCAACGGCAAGACGGCTGCGGCTCCGCCGCGATCGGGCGGCTCGGCCTCGCCGGATTCGCCGGCGCGGAATACGGAACCAACCGGGCTGACAAGCCGCAACATGGCCAGCCGGTTCAGCAGCATGCGCAGCGTGTTGGGAGCCGCCGCGTACGCCGACATTCTCGGCCGGTATGGATATCGGGACGTCACGAACATCCCGAGCCTCGAGAAAGCGCGGGAGGTGTATCGGGATTTGCTGGATGGATTCCGCGAGCGATTCGGCGAGACGATGCGGGCCTTGGGAGCTGACGAATACGGAAAGATCCTGCGCGAGCTGCGCTTCAGCGCGAATGTGAAGCTCAGTCCGGAGCAGGCGGTCCGGGTCTTCAACCATATGGAGGAAACGCTAAATGGCGCGCGATGACATCGGCGATGGAGCAGTGGTAGTAGCGGAGGCGGAGGCGGCGGCCCCGGCCCAGATTGCCAGCACGCTGACGCTGTTTCAGGTTGAACAGTCTCTCGTCCTCCTGGCCGAATCAGCCGAAGAGGAAGGGGTTACACCGGAACTTGAACAAGCGCTGATTCGATACCTGGAAGGGGCGGTAGAGAAGCGCGATCGCGTCGCCGAATTCATCCTGTTCTGCGAGGGCATGGCGGATCTTGCCAAAGCCGAAGTGAAGCGACTTCAAGTCCGGCAGAAGCACTTTGAAGCCACCGCCGAGCGGGTCTCCACGATGGTGTTGCGCGTCCTCGATTATCTCGGGGTAACGAAACTCGAAGGAAGGACGCACACGCTGAAGAAGCGCAAGTGCCCCGCGTCGGTGAAGATCGTTGAGGAAGAGAAGATTCCACCTGGATACAAACGCATCACGGTTACGCTCCCGCTGGGTCAATGGCAGGCGCTGCTGGGGAGCATTCCGGACGAGTCTCAAAAGACGGTTCTTTCCAGCGTTCGTAAGCAGGAAACATCGCTCGATCTGGAGACGATCAAACTGGCGCTCAATCTGGAGGAGAAGATCGACGGGGCTGATCTAGTCGTGAACAAGTTTACGCTCCATGTGAGCTGACGATCAGCCGGCAGCATAGGTTGGCAGCGCCGAGTTACAAAGTGCGGGGAAATGCGTGGGGCTACGGCAGTCACTCGCAAAGGTGGTACTGCGCCAGCATTCGCATGGATCGGGCTGCCGCGGTCTCTGAACGACTCGCGGCGCAAAAGCCGGTGTTCGAGGTGCATCCCCAGTGGCAGGGGCCGGCGAGGATGGCTGAACGCCGGGTTGAAGTGTGTTGGGGGTACGGCACTCTAAGGGAGGAGAGAACAACAAATGTTTACCGAATTGATGCCGCTGCTCAAGCAGCGTGCTGTCATGATCACGATTTCGGACATCGGCGAGGGCCTGCTCAGGATAAATTTTATCCCGCGTAAGATCGAGGGCGCATCTGACGAAAACTTGGCGTTGACAACTCCGTTGTCCATTACTGGCAGGCCCGAGGAATTAGACCGGGAATTGCCCGGGCAGCTTGCTTCGTTTACCGAATCGATCCTGAAGACCGGCACAAATCTGGAGGAGCTGAAGGTGCAGCACGCGGCTGCCGTCAAGGCTCTGGAAGCCGAGAACAGAAAGAGGCTGGATGATAAGAAAAAGTCAAACGGTTCGAAGGCCGGGAGTACGCCTCCGCCCAATTTGAACGATGCGCCTGTGTTCAAGGACGGCAAACCCGTGTTCGGCAGCAAAACGGCGCCGCCTCCGACTGAAAGCAGGAGCCTGTTCGAGACAGCGGAAAGGGAAGGCGAGAACATCGTTGAGCACTCGAACAGCGATCAAGAGACGGCGCCGGATCCTCCGAGCGCATCCGAGAATTCTTAAACCCAATTGAGCCGGCAGGGAGGAAGAGCGCGAGAGAGAGTGTAGGATGCCAGAGTAGTTGACAGTCCCGCCATTGATTCTAAACAGGCACCGACGATTATTTCCCAGAATTGCTGGCAATCTGTGTCACGATTGCTGGCAGAATCCTACGCTTGTGGCATTGCTCCTGGCATAATCCTACTGTCGTGCCGTCGACGAATTTTGCCGGATCATGGAAAGTTTCGATACCCTTGGCCTCGAGGCTGTTCTCGCTTTGGCCCGGCACAGGGTCCGTAAATGTTCGCTTGAACTGAATCAACTCCGGCCAGCGGATCATGGAGATCCCCTGACACACCGTGTGCGTACATTCGGGGAGACCACTCCGTGAGTTCTCCGGCTCCTACAGCACCTTTTTCGGATCGCAGCCGCGCAGGGCGCAAGTACCGCCGTATGGCAGCTCATCGATGACAGCGACTTGCCAGCCCGCGGCGCAGGACTTGTGCGTCGGAGGCGACGCGGCAGCACCCGTGCCGATGACCACGAGATCAAGTGTTTGCATTATGGCTTCACGAACTTCATTCCGCGCAGCAGCTCATTTTCGACACATCTTTCGTATAAGACAAAGCGACGATTTTCAGTGCCTCCGCCATCGTCGGATATACGTGTAGCATTCCCGCGAAATCCTCAATCTTCGCGCCGAAGCGCAGCCCCATCGCCGCCTCGTGAATGACCTCCGCGGCATTGAGGCCGTGCATGGAGACGCCGAGCACCTTCCGGGTGTTCCGGTCGGCCACCATCTTGATAACGCCGCGGGGCGCGCGCACCGCTCCCGCGCGCGGGACCAGCGTCATCGGAACGATACGGCACTCGCATGTGTACTCTTGGGCGTTCGCCTCCCCGTCCGTGAGCCCCACGCTGCCGACTTGCGGATCGCTAAAGACGGCGCGGGGAACCACCGCATGATTGACTTTGCGGCCCGCGCCCTTCAGCGCATTGTCCGCAGCGATGCCGCCGTCCTGAGCTCCCACCGGCGTTGCCATTTGGCTGTGCGCGTGGGAGTTAATGACATCCCCCGCCGCGAAAATGTGCCCGGCCGACGTGCGAAGTTCATCGTCCACCTTGACGAACCCATGCTCATCCACTTCAACCTGCGCCTTTTCCAGGGCGAGGCCGTCCGTGTTCGGCCGCCGGCCGGTTGCTACCAGTAGGCGGGCCGCTTTGAATTCCCGCTGTCTGCCGCCCGCTTGCGCCGTTACAGTGACCTGGACCTCGTCGCCCTGCACCCGGACAACCTTCGCGCCGGTGTGAATAGTGATCCCTTCATCCCGGAATGACGCCGCGACGGATTCCGAAATTTCGGGCTCGCCGCCGGAAAGAATACGCTCCCCGCGTTCCAGAATAGTCACCTGGGTCCCGAAGCGGGCGAACATCTGCCCGAGTTCGACCGCAATATAGCCCCCGCCGACGACGACGAGAGAGGCCGGCAGTTCGCGCAGCTCCATATTGTCCTGACTGGTGAGCAAGTCACTGGTCAGATACGGCGTGGACGAGAGGCCGGGAATACCAGGGATTTCCGGCGAAGTACCGGTCGCGATCAGCAGGTATTCCCCCCTGAGGGCCTGGCGGCCGATGGAAACCTCGTGCGGGCCTGTCATCTCTGCCCGCCCACTGAACACCTTGATGCGCTTCGACCCTTCGACGATGCTGCGATATTTCTTGTCCCGGTAGTCACGGATGACGTGATCCTTCTGTCCGACGAGCGCGGGAAAATCCAGTGTCATCGCCCCCGGGTTGAGGCCCGGAAAGCGGGGATTGTTGGCGTCGTAGAAAATCTTCGCCGCCTCAATAAGGTTCTTGGAGGGGAGGCAACCGCGGTTCACGCAGGTGCCACCCAACGTGCGGACCTCCGTCATGACCGCCGTCTTCCCCAACGCCGCCGCGCGCAAGGCCGCGGCGAAGGCCGTCGAGCCGGAACCGAGAATCACCAAATCGAACTGTTCAGCCATGACTGCTCCCCACTATCCAGCCACGCGCAGCAGCGCGCGGTACGTTCCATCCGCCGCGGCGGTATAGGCGAGATGGCCGCTGCAGCCGCGCGGAGATGCGCGTCGAATCGAAAAGGCTCGCGGCTGTATCTCTGGCCGTTCAATGCGCGTGCTTCCGGCGCGCGAGATAAAGCCCCAGGCCCGCGAGCCCTAGGAACATCACCAGCCGGCCCATCAAAATCGAATCATTCAGAATGAACCCGAGGCCGACGGCCGATACGATGCCCGCGACCAGAAAACGCGCAAAGTAGTACAGCGCCGCAAATACCGCGCCGCCGAGGCCCAAGGCCATCAGCGCCCGGCCGAAATGTCTTTTGGCGACCGTCTATCACTTGCGCACCTGCCTTTCATTCAACCTGCAGCGACTCTCATTGCGGGGACACGTGGCGCAGCTGCGTTTCAAGTAACAGATGAAGCCCGCGACCCCGAGAACGCCAAACGTGCTACAGATCACCGGCCAGGTTGGCCGCAAAAAAGCAAGCGAGACGCCCGAAAGGATGAGCAGCGGAACGCCGCAGCATAGGAAATGGAGCACCGCGAAGAGCGCCACCGCACCGCATCCGCCATATTCTCTCAGCCTCGCCAGTTAATAACGCGGCTCCCCCGCCGGCGAATTCCCGTTCGACGAGCCTTTATTTCTTTGCTTTGGTCGCCAGGATCTTGTTGATCTCCGGGTTGAGGCCCTCGGCGAACCAACTTTCGGCGAGCGCCAGTTCGGCCTCTGATAGCCCGACCTTGGTCTTGGCACTTTCCAGAAATTGTTTCTGCGCCTCTCCCACAGCTTTGTTGTAGCTGCTGAGCGCTTGAGTATATTGCTCCTTTTGGGCTGCGCTGAGCTTGAACATCTGGGCGTTGCCGGGGCAAAGCTGGCCCGTCTTCATGTGCCCGCAGAATATCTCGGGCGCATCGGACTTAGGGTGTACCTCCTTTGCGCTCGCTCCCCCGTGTCCCTCGTGTTCCTGGGCATAGAAAGTCCCCGCGGCAAACAGGGTCATCAGCACGGTCATGGGAATCAATCCCGCAGTTAAACGTTTCATAGCGGCAATCTCCTTTTCTTGGATCTCTGGCTCGCTTCTCGAAGAATGAAGCCTAAAACACACCTATAAAGAATGCGGCGCCGTGGCGATGTGAAAACCGGCGTCGCTGATGACTTTTTGCAATGCGGCGACGTTCTGCGTGCTTGGATCGTAGGTCACGACGGCTTTGCGGCTGTCAACATCCAGCTTCGCATCCGCCACGCCAGGCAGCTTGCGGAGGGTGGCCGAGAGGCTAACTGCGCAGGCTGGGCAGTCCATATCGCGAACTTGGAAGGCAACCGTTGACAGACCTGCCGAGCTCGCAGAACGGGCCGGGACGGGCTGCCGAACCACCATTTGCGCTACCGCTCCCGAGTAGTAAGGAAACGCCGCCAAAGCGACCACGCCCGTAGCGAGAATCCCCAATGCGATACGGTTCCAGCGGCTCATCGGCTTCGTCGCGCAGAGACTGCCGGCGGCGCAGGCCTTCTTGTGATCGCGCCAGGCGAGGAAAAATCCGCCGACCAGCAGCAGCCCGGTCAGGCCGAGCAGGTACGGCCGCCATTTTTCGAACGCCACGCCGGCGGCGATCGCGCCCGCGCCTGTCACCGCCGCCACAATAGGGAGAATGCAGCACAATGAAGCGCCAATGGCAGCAGCTACCGAGGCCACCAGAAGCAATCCTTTCTGCTTCGGAACGGATTCGGCTGCCTGCGCCGTACCCGCCGGAACTGCACAGCAGTCGTGCGCAGCGGGATGTCCGCCTGCCGCTTCCCGCACGGCAGTGCGAATCAGGTCCAGAGGGGGAGTTCCTACCTGTCTGCCTCCATCGGCATACGTCCGGCACATCACGCCAAAGTCTTTGGACAAGCGCGCGGATGGCTCGATATCAAGACCGCCGATGCGGACCGTCGGCGAGCCCAGAAAGCCTAACGAACGGGCAGCAACGCCATCTGGCACGTTGACATCAACCACCTCCGCGGCCACGCCCTCCTGCTGCAGGATTTCTTTCACGCGATCTACTGTCGGAGCGTAATTCGGGCATCCGTCAAAAAAGAAAATTTCAACTTTCATGATTTACCTTCCTGCCTGTCGGCATGCGCAATCTGCTCCAGAACGGGGCAGCATTCTTCCTCTGCGCTGGTGTGCCTTTTCAGGCTGCGGTCGCAATTGCGAAGTGCTCCTTTTAAGTCGCTCTCCAAAGCCTGAAGTTGCTCGATCTTGAGGCGCACGGACTCCAGCTTGCGCTGCAACAGCTCCCGGACGTGGGAGCACGCCTGCAGCTTTTCGTCTCTCAGAAGGAGCAGCTCCCGAATTTCGGCGAGTGAAAACCCCAGAGTCTGGGCATGATGGATGAAGTGCAGCCGTTCGACCGACTCCCCGCTGTAGAGCCGAAATCCTCCCGCCGTTCGAGCAGGCCGGGGCAAAAGGCGCTGCTTCTCATAGAAGCGGATCGCATCGACCGTTAGACCTGTCTCTTGAGCAACGTCTCCAATCTGAAGGGCGTGAGACATGAATTTAGACCTTCTATTTATAAAGATACACTCTGGAGTTGACTCCAGAGTCAAGCTTTTTTTGGGGCTCTGGGTTGCACCCCAGGCACGTGCTGCATTGGCTACCCAGGTGATGGGCTGCAATGTGCGGGTGAGCGGTGGCTGTCTCAGCCGGGTTTACCTCCTGTGACGGCGTAGTGTTTGGCGACGCAGGGCAAAGGTTGTTCCCGGACGGAGCGGCAGGAGTCGCGCCACTAGAACGTGATCATGCTCGCTGAACAGGACGGCTCGCGCGAAAAACCCGTCGCATGGGCTTACCCGAGTCGGTTTCCTTAATCAGTCTGTACTCCGCCCACTTCTGTTTTCGGAGGGCCTTGACGCGGCGCTGTGACTCCTCTCGCAGCATCCTGCGAGTTGGAAGCTGTATCTGGGCTGCGACATCCTTGCGGATGAAATAGGCGTGGCTCCTTCCTGCGTCAGGGCTCGGAATGGCGAGTAACGGCGGGCCCGACTCATTCAGGTGGCGCGCAAGAGAGCCACTGTTGAGGCGAAATCGCCGAGCGAGGACCGATGTTGACACGTAGCCTTCTGCGAACGTCGACCTTCTTTCTCGGGCCCCATTTTGGCAACCCATTTCGATAGCCGACAGCAACGCCAAGCAACCCTTGTGTTACCACGCCGCCAATGATGTTGGTTCTGACCCCCAAACATGGCTGCCGGTTCCTTGAAACTGAGGAAACTGTCCCGTGGCGCCGTAATGCCGGGCGTCGGGCGGTATTTGCGGAGATCTTCGGACCGGAACAGATAACCAGTGATTCCGCGAAACCGGTTTGTGCGACCCGTCGGGACGAGGCTACCATCAACTACAGCCCGGATGACAGCGGCAAGGCCTGAATCGCGGCCGAGGTAGTTCTTCATCGCATGGCGCAGCGCGATAAACTCGCCTGGCTTCGAGTATTCCGTCCCCGGGGCTCAACCGGCGTCACGAACGAATGCACTCATCAGTGCAACTGCCGACCTGGACGATCGGGACCTCGAAGAAGTGACTTTATTTTATGCGCGATTCAGAACGGCGCAACGAGCGAAGCGAAAGGCCTGACGCTACGCAACTCAACCTGCGCAGAAGCTGCACGCCCGCTCTATATCACAAATTCTGAGATTTCGTGTCACGTGACACGAATGTCAATAATTCTGAAATCCTACAGAGAGAGAGAGAGAAGAGGTTATAAAATCCATGACCATTGAAAAGATGACCCGCGAATTCCGTTACGACAATCTTCGGCTGGCCTGACCTGCCTCGATTTTCTCAGCCAGTCATAACTGAGGATTTCAAGATTTCGGCAAACTCGTTCGGCGTTCGGTAGCCCAGGCTGCTGTGGGGCCGTTCGCCATTGTACTCATCCCGCCACGCCGCGATCTTTGCCCTGGCGTCGAACAGATTCCGAAACCAGTTCGCATTCAGGCACTCGTCTCGCAGTCGACCGTTGAAGCTCTCCACGTGGCCGTTCTGCATGGGCCGCCCCGGTTGAATATGGATCAGGTGAATCTTTCGCTCTTCACACCAGCTCAGAAAATGTCGACTGGTCAACTCAGGCCCGTTGTCGCAACGAATCGCTTCCGGGTTTCCTCGACGTTCCACTACGGCCTCTAGCGCGCGCGTCACCCGACGGCTCGACAAACTCACATCGACTTCTAAAGAAAGGTTTTCTCTCGTAAAGGAATCCACAACCGTTAAAACACGAATGCCTCGACCTGTCGCTAGGGCATCCGAGACGAAATCCAGCGCCCATTCCTGATTCGATCGCACCAGATGCGAGGCCACTGCCACTCGCGCCAACCGCTTCCGCTTTAACCGCCGCACCATCAGCCCCTCGGCTCGATACAGCCGATACACGCGTTGCGCGCTTGCTTCAAATCCTCGCTTGGTCACCAACGCGTGCAATCGCCGGTATCCATACCGTGGCTTTTGACGCGCCAGACTCACCAACTCCTGCCGCAGTGCCGCGTTGTGATCCGTCCGTGGCTCGTAACGATAACTGCTCCGATCGAGTGCGATGAGCTTGCAGGCCCGACGCTCGCTCACCCCGAGTTGCTCGCAGGCGAACGCCACATCGGCCCTCACGCCGGCAAGCTCCACCCGTTTTTTCGGATCACCGCTTTCAGTACTTCCTTGTCGAGGCTGAGGTCGGCAACCAGGTGTTTCAGGCGCCGGTTTTCATCCTCCAGCCCCTTCAGTCGTTGTGCTTCGTTGACGTCCATGCCGCCGTACTTCGATTTCCAGGTGTAGATCGTCGCGTCGCTGACTCCGATCTCCCTAGCCAGTTCCGGCACTTTCCGCCCGGCCTCGTGCTGCTTCAGCACACCGATAATCTGCTCTTCTGTGAACCGCCCCTTCTTCATCCTTGGATCTCCTTTTCGTCGTCGTTTTTACTTCGCCGATTTTCGAGATCCTCAATTTTAACTGGTAGAGATTATCGAGGGCAGGTCAGGCCGATCCCAATGAGAAGCTCAGTATCGATGAGGTGAAGGTCGCGTACTCCGCGACATATCCCGAGATCGCCACTGCGACAGTGACCGGACCGGAAGCGGTCGGCGGCAAGCTGGTGTACCACTTGACGAAGGCCATCGGCACCAAGGGATGAACAAGACCAAGATCCTCGCGGAACTGACACGAGTGATTCAGGGCCATACCGGCAAGACAAGCGAGATCGTCCGGGAGTTCAAGAAATGTCCGCAGTTTCAGCAGTGCTGCAAGATCCTAGCGCAGGCACTGCAACACAACAGTTACAGCCGAAAGCGCTCGCCGACGACGGCGCCGCCCGGGCTTGTCCCCCCTGGCTGATTGCACCGGGGGCCAGCCTGGAAATACCAAGACTGGATAGAGTGGCTCTTCATCATGTTTCGTTCGGCAGCGACTCAGCCGCCGCGCGCTTTGCGACGATCCTGCTCGAAATCGGTATCGCGAGCCCGGCAGATTGGAAACAATCCGATAATGAGCCGACAAAATTTCTGCTTCGGGCATTCGACCGCTTCATACGGAGCCACGGCGAATCTGCAATTGATGGCGCCTTCGAAGTATCTGTCACGCTTTCTACTGACCCGCACGAATGGTGCGAGGCGGAAGACGAGCCGGACGGCTCACAGATGTTTCTCTACGTGGAGTCAGCGTCGTGCGGCTTCGTGAATCTGGGGCCGGCGTTGGCGCTCTTTGAAAAAGAGCATCGCCGTTTGGCGGCGACGTTCGCCCGCCTTTTCCTGAGCGGTATCGGGAGTTGCTTCCGGATCTATGACGACCGCGACGCCGAAGAGCACCTTTCCTATCTCGAAGACAATTACGATCCTCAGGAGGACGCTGAAGCCCTTGCCGCGCTACCGGATCGCGAGAAGATTCTGCCGGCGTGCATGAAGCAAAAGCCACTTGGCCGGAGAGCTCTGAGGGCCATGTTGCCGCGAATAGCGCCCCGGAGCAGAGTGGCACGGTTGCTGAGAGCAACGCTGGAACTCGCGCGTGTGTCCAACCGGGTACACCTTCCAGAAATTCCAGAGCCGATCCGTGAGCTTTTCTGCGATTGCAATCCGCCGGTTCCAGTACTGCTGGCAATATTTGAATTGGGGGATGCCGTGGAAGCCTGTTTTGACGACGAGCGGCAATCGATGCTGGAAGCGACACCTGAGCCCTGGCCGCTGATTCCTTTTGATGGGACGAACGTCGAAAGTACGCGCCGGGCATTCGACTGCTTAGGTGGTGCTCTGGGCATCCTCGCCGCCGCACGGCGCGTGCTCGATCTGATACCGGGCTGGGAACCGATCGCCCGGAATCGGGAGAACGGATCATGAACAAGATCGTCCATTTCGGTTCCAATCGGACCTTCGGGTTGGCCAAGGCAATTCTGGTTTACTCCGATGGTCAGGAGCTGTTCGCGACCGTGCATGAGCCGCGGAATTCGCCCGACGGTGGACCGCCTTATCTCGATGCCGGTGAACCTCTCAATATCGAATTCATGAAGGAATTAGCGAGAGGACTTGGACGGACAGTGCCGCGGGAAATTCTTCCGGCCAATGTTCTTGTGCGCACGCCCGACATGCTGGTCTGGTGGGCAAAACAGCAGCGCCGGGTCATGTTTTACGGCGATGCAAGCGATGGGCGGACACTGAATGGGAAGTTGTTTCCGCAGCCGCCCCTCGTGTTCAAGGTTTGCGGCTCGGAACTCTCGGTTCGGGCATTGGCGGAAAATCAGCGGCCTACGGCCAGTACGCCTCTGATGGTTGCGCCGTATTGGAACTGCGACCGTCAGGGCGGGCGGGTCTGCCAAGGGAGCATGCGCGTGCCGGGCAAGATGTGCCTGGAGGCGATGAAGGGCTGGGAGAAGGCGTTCTTTGAAAGCGAATTCACGCATGCGGCGCTGGGATGTCAGCTCACGACGCATCCAGAAGGCTTTCTTGGATTGTGGCGTGACCTGGCCGGAAGCGCGGATCTGTTCCCGGCGGAGTTTCTTATAAAAAGCCAGGAGTCGCTGCAGAGTTTCGTATAGGCGCGGGAGGATTGAGTGCACACGATCATACCTCATCTGTTGCGTGGCACGGTGAGAATTGCCGTTGTGGGTTGCGGCGGCACAGGAAGCGCCATGATTGGCGGCTTACCCCATTTGCACCAGGCAATGCTGGCCGAGGGCCACCCTGATGGCCTGGCCGTCACAGTCTATGACGGAGACCGGATCTCGGCCGCGAACTGCGTACGCCAGCCATTTTCTGCCGGTGAAATCGGGCTATTCAAATCGGTCGTTCTCATCAACCGCCTGAACCTGTTCTGGGGATTGGAGTGGAAGGCTGTGCCGCAGCACGTCACCGGCCAGGAGATTACCAATAACTTCGACATGGTCATCGGCTGCGTAGATACGCGGGCCGCGCGGGGATCGATTCACGAAGCCGTTACCAGTTCCTGGTCCGCGACGACGTATTGGCTGGACGTCGGAAACTCTAGTGACACTGGGCAGTTCGTCCTCGGACAACCGCTCAATCGCGCGAACAAGCACAAAGCTGCGCGATTACGGACCGTGTCGGAGCTCTTTCCAGAGATCATCGATCCATCGCTCGATGATGATTCCCAACCGAGTTGCAGCGCGGCTGAGGCCTTGCTTAGGCAACACGCATTTATCAATCAAACGCTGGCGAACCACGCCCTCGCGCTGTTGAGCCGGTTATTCCGTGGCGAGCCACTGGAGTGGCACGGAGGCTTCGTGAATTTGGCAAGCGGATCGGTTGTCGCGTTGCGCGCGGATTCCAGAGTCTGGAGAGGAATGCGAAGAAGGGCTCTCCGGGCCGCATGAAGCTGAGAACGAGGTTATCAAGGCCAACGGGCTGCGCATCTCCGCGTGCGCCCGCGCGCATTTTGGTTAGATGGACTAGTCCACTCCCGCAGCAGCGCCGTCGGGCAGTTCGGCCCGGTCGTTTAACGTCGTGGAAAGTTCCTTTCCCGCTTTAAACACCGCCGTCCGCTTAGCGGGAATTGATAGGGTTTCGCCAGTACGCGGATTGCGGGCCTGTCGAGGCTTCGTTTCGCGGACCTTGAACACACCGAGACCGCGCAGATCTATTTTCTCGCCGCGCTGAAGTGCTTGCTTCAGCACGTCGACGACTGCTTCCAGTGCTCTCTCGGTCTCGGTTTTCGTCTTGCCGAGAGTACCGGCGAGCGTTTCGACGAACTCAGCTTTTGTCATGTGCTTTTCCACTGTAACTGGTTGCATGCCGTGATGGGCAGATGCGATTCCGATCCAACAATCCTGCAAAACAAAGGAGATCGTCGTGATACGAAGTACAAGTGATTTCACTAAAGCGTTCCGGGCGGCTCGCCGGGTATCAACGCCGCTGATCGTAGTGCGCACACCCGACCCGGCGAGTTCAGTTCAACTCGTCCTGTCTGCGGTGAATGGCGCCAACGAAAAAACCCCCGCGCTCCACTGGGACGCCGTACGCGGGCTGGTCGGTGTGAATGATGCGGGCAAGGCGCACGCACGTGAGATCGTGGGCGACGCGGAGCCAAGCTCTGTTGGCCCGGATGGTGTGCTCGCGCTCGGTGAAAAGCTGCGTGAAGACTCGATCCTTTTCATTGCAAACGCGCACCGGTTTTACGGAGATGTTGCAGTTGCCCAGGGGATCTGGAACCTGCGGGATGGCTACAAGGCACGGGGGTGCATGCTCGTCCTGCTGACAACGTTGAGCGCGAGTCTGCCCGAAGAACTCGCTCAGGACGTTTTGGTCCTGGACGAACCACTGCCGACGATCGCGGATCTGGAGCGAATCGTTCAGGAGACCGTGGACGCGGCGGACATGGCCCCTCTGGGCGGAACGGAAATGCAGCGTGCCGTCGACGCGCTAATCGGCCTGGCTGCTTTTCCAGCGGAGCAGGTGGTCGCCATGTCGCTCTCGAAGCAGGGTCTCGATGGCGAACAGTTATGGCAGCGAAAGCGGCAGATCATCGAACAGGTTCCCGGGCTGAAGATTTGGCGCGGAGGGGAAACCTTTGAGGAGATCGGCGGCTGCGAGAATGTGAAAGAATTTCTGCGGGCAATCCTGGCTGGCGCGGATTCTCCACGAGTTGTGGTGTTCGTAGACGAGATCGAAAAAGCCTTCGCCGGGACCGGCACAGACTTGTCGGGCGTGAAGACCGAGATGACCGGGACCATGCTCACCTGGATGCAAGACAACGAGGCGGATGGGCTGATTTTCATCGGGCCAGCCGGCGCGGCAAAAAGCGCAGTCGCCAAGGCGACAGGCAACACCGCGGGCATACCGACAATCGCATTTGATCTGGGTGCGATGCAAAGTTCCTTGGTCGGAGGATCGGGTGAGCGTCTTCGCGCGGCGCTGAAGGTCGTTGAGGCGGTGAGCCAGGGCCGTGCGTTGTTCATTGCGACATGCAACTCGATCGCCTCGCTTCCGCCCGAATTGCGCCGGCGCTTTACGCTGGGCACTTTTTTCTTCGATTTGCCCTCAGCGGACGAGCGCGAGGTGATCTGGAGGATTTACGAAAAGAAGTACAGTGTCTCTGGTGATCGGCCTGAAGACGAGGGCTGGACGGGCGCCGAGATTAAAGAGTGTTGCCGAAAAGCTGGACGGCTGGGGCTGCCGCTGAGGCGCGCCGCCGAGTACACGGTGCCGATATCGAAATCCGCCGCCGAACAGATCAAGTCGCTGCGCCAGCAAGCATCGGGCAGGTTCATCAGTGCATCGAGCGCGGGTGTCTACCGCTACGAGGAAACGGCGACGGCGCCAGCGCCGGCGACAGCGCGGCGCATCCGGAGTGTGGAGGCTTAAACACGATGAGCAAGTACGGAGTTTTGGATACCCAGATAAAAGAACAGAAGCACCTGATCGCCGCGCTTGAAGAGATGGGCTATCGGGTGGAAGTTCATCCGGAAGGCGCTGCTTTGTTCGGCTACGAAGGTCGGGAGCGGCCGGAGAAGGCGAACATCATCATCCGCCGGCGCCAGTTGGATTCGGCGTCGAATGATATCGGCTTTGCGCGGACGGCGGATGGACGTTACGTCGCGAGGCTGAGCGAGTATGACCAGCAGATCGGATTCAATCAAAAGTGGCTGAACCGGGTCCACCAGGTCTATAAGGAGAAGCAAACCATCGCCATTGCGAAAGCGAAGGGGTACATCTTCCAGGGCCGGGAGGTCGTCAAGACCGATCAGGGCGAGCGGATTCAGCTCCGGTTTGCTGTTCGATGAGGGGGCGACGATGGCGCAGAAGACAGTAACAATTGTGATCGATGAGAATGGAAACAGCTCAATCGATTTGGAAGGTTTCGCCGACAACAGCTGTACCAAGGTGTTCGACGACTTCCGTGGCGGCGACAAGGTCAGGACGGAACGCAAGAAGGCATCGTTCTACAACGCGACGCAGACTGAAAAGCCGGCGAGCACCGGCCGCTGAGAGGGAGAAGCAGGATGTTGGTGCATGGATTCGTACCTGTCAGCCGCGCCAACGGGCCTGGGCGGCGCGCGGTGTTGTGGGTTCAAGGGTGCACGCTCAACTGCGATTCGTGCTTCAACTGGGCGAGCCATCCGTTCGAAGGTGAACCTACCGATGGAAGTGATATTATTCGGCGCGTCCTTACTCTGCAACATGCAGGGCAAATCGAAGGTTTGACGTTTTCCGGCGGCGAGCCGATGCAACAGGCAAGTTCGCTGCTGGAGCTGATCGAGAGACTGCGCGCCGGTAGCCCAACACCATTGAGTTTCGGAATGTTCACAGGGTACACGCTCGAGGAGTTGGAGCGAGGTCAGTACTTTACGTTCGAAGAGTGCCTCGACAAGATAGCGACCTGGCGCCTGATCCGCGCCCGGCTCGATTTTGCAGTTGCCGGGAGGTACAACCGCCTCGCACCGGTGGCGCTTCCGATGCGCTCCAGCCGCAATCAACGCTTGCATCTTTTCACCACACGATACCGGGAAGGCGACTTTGCGGAGCCGACGGTGGAAGTGTCGATTGAAGAAGATGGATCCGCGACGGTCACTGGCCTTCCATTATTGGGCGTTCCGGCATAACGAGTCGGCGCAATTACCAAGTAAACGAGTGAGGTGATCGGTGACCGAGCCACTGGAGTCTGGTTCATTCAATCCGTTCCCCGGTATCGCTGAACAACTGACGAGGGAAAAGGCTGCCCTGAGGGCGGCGCGGCGCGACGAGCATAAAGCAAAAGCGGCGCCGCTGCTGGCCGCTGCGGGTCTGCTCGAAGCATGCACGCCGGACGAACTGATGAACGCTGCCCGCAAGCAAGCTGAGAACTGGGATCGAACTGATCGACGGTTCGTGCGGTTCGCGCGGCTGGCGCGCTATTTTGTATCGCGCCGGGTGACTCCTGAGGAATTGGGCGTTATGGATCGCCGCCGAGCGAAATTGCGGAAGAGCCCGGCGTACGGGGCGGATTTCTGGCGCCGGGCACTCGGAAATCTGTGTGGCCGGGACGCGACGTACCGGAAGCGCCACGCGGGATAGCGGATTCAACAATTCATCGAAAGTGAAAGGAGAAGTCTATCATGGCTGCATTGGCCATCCCCATCGAGGGACAGGAGCAGAGCCTGTCGCAAAGTACCGTAATTCTACAAGTCAAGTTTGGCTTACTCGGAGATTCCCGAAAGGTTTCCAGTTCGCAAGTTGAAGTCGATACCGACAAGCAGCTACTGCGGGTCGCCAAGAAAATCCTGGTGTCGGCCGAATTCGAGGCGATCCGTCAGGTGGACCGGAGGGTAAAGAAGTACCTGGACAGTGTCTGTGTGCCTTTTGAGACAGGCACACGGTTCCTGGCGGTCCCGCTGATCGAGGACGTTGACCACAAGCTCCACGATTTTGAACGGGAACGCGCCGCTTGGGTTGATCGCTTCCTGGACTCGTATCCGACGCTGTGCGAGAGCATGAGCGAACGGTTGCGGGTCCTGCACAATCCGACCGATTATCCCCCGCTCGACATGGTCAAGGCGCGATTTTACTTCACTTGGCGCTACGTCGCCTACGGAGTGCCGGGACAGCTGAAGACGATTTCGGGCCGCATCTGGCAGGAGGAGCGCGACAAAGCCGCTCAACGGTTCGCCGAGGCGCAGACCGAAGCACAGGTTCTGCTGCGGGAATCCATGTTGGAACTGGTCAACCACATGATGGAGCGACTGGAAGCTTCTGAGAATGGAAAACCAAAGGTCTTCAAGAAGTCCACGGTCGCGAATCTATGCGACTTTCTGGCGACGTTCGACTTCCGCAATATCGCGAATGACAGTGAGCTGAAGGAACAGGTGGACAAGGCGCGGGTGCTTCTTGCCGGCGTGACAGCCGAAGAAATCCGGACTACGGCGGACCTGCGTTCCCGGGTCAAGGCCGGCATGTCAGAGATCGCCGGCAAGCTGGATGCGATGGTGATCTCGATGCCACGCCGCAAGTTTCGGCCGGAGGACTGAAGGCTCTCAAGGGAGCCTTCACGCCACGCCAATCATTCAGTTTTAAATCACAGCAATTAGGAATAGCAGACATATGGGCTACTCGGTGTACTACAACGGCGAGATCGACATCTCCCCGCAATTGGGCGAGGAGCATGAAATGGTCCTGGACGATGCTCTCAGAAACGGGAAGTTCGCAGCGCTCGGGATCACCGATGATGATCGGCAAGGCCTCTATCACGGGTGCGATTGGGAAGTCCGCGATGGTTGCTTAGGCATTGAGGGCGAGTCGCGGGGCGAACAGGACGAGTGGTTGCGGCTCCTGATCAGCAGATTCCTGCAGCCGAACGGCTATACGCTATCTGGCGAAGTGAGCTGGGACGGCGATGAATCCGGAGATACTGGCGTCATCTACGTCAGTGAGAATCGCGTCGAGGCGGTGAGCGACACGATCACGAACGCGGGACCGAGCTGGTGCCCGCATCTCCCCGAATCACAAACTCTGGAACTGGTACGTGCGGGACGGGGCGTGGTGGCGTCGTGGGAAAGCGGCGACCTCGCAGGGCAAGTCCGGCGGCTGGCCGTTGCACTCGATGAGTTCGTGGACATACCCAGACAAAGCTGAAGCATAGATCCGCACCGCTAGTGAGCTGTCTCAGTCATTGTGTGAGCTGTCTCAGTCATTGTGTTACTTTGATCCGTCGCCTCGGGTCGGTGTAGGTCCAGCGGAACGGCTTCGCTGACTTGCAATAGGCTTGAATGTATTTTCGGATCTTCCGAGATAGGTCGGCGACGGAGGTGAAAACGCCTCGGTCGATTACATCTCGCTGAATCTTGGCAAACCACAGCTCTACTTGGTTGAGCCAGGAGGAGTACGTTGGGGTGAAGTGAAACCGTACCTTAGGAGTTTCATCCAGAAACTCCTGAACGGCCGCTGTCTTGTGAGCCGACAGGTTGTCCAGTACGATGTGAATCTCTCTGGCCCATCGGGTTTTACCCACCACGTCGCGCAGGAAGGCGATGAAGTCAGCACTGGTGTGCCGCGCTGTTGTCTTACCTTCGACTTTTCCCGTTTTTACGTCCAGAGCGGCATACAGCGAGAGCGTGCCGTGACGGTAGTACTCAAATCCATGGCGCTCGGCCCGGCCCGGCGAAAGCGGCAGCACAGGATCCAACCGATCGAGCGCCTGAACCGCCGTCTTCTCGTCGACACAGAATACCGCCGCATGCTGCGGCGGCTTTAAATACAACGCAATGATGTCGGCCGCTTTCTGTTCGAAGGCCGGATCGTTGCTCATCATATAGCGATCCAGCCGATGTGGTTTCAATCTCGCCTGCGCCAGGATCCGCTGTACCGTCGCATGACTCAAGTTCAGGTCAGCAGCAAGCTTCCGGCACGACCAGTGCGTGCTGCCGTCCGGCGGTTTGTGTTGGACTCTACGCGCGACACGCGCCTGCACGGCCGGAGTTGCCGCGCGCGGTTGACTACCTTTATGTCGTGGCTCCAGACCGTCTATACCGGCTTCCTGAAATCGAGCCTTCCATCGAGCAATCGTCGGCTTGGTGGTCCGCAGTGTCGCCACAATCTGCTCGTAAGTCATCCCCTCCGCAAGCGACAGGATGAGCTTTGCACGAAAGACATCCCCCGCGGGCAACGTGCGCGAATGCGCCCATTTGG
The DNA here is from genome assembly GCA_027459465.1 of Bryobacterales bacterium. Classification (GTDB taxonomy): domain Bacteria; phylum Acidobacteriota; class Terriglobia; order Bryobacterales; family Bryobacteraceae; genus JAJYKC01. Next base: position 41,204 of record DAIDIH010000410.1, read on the forward strand.
TCAGTTCCTCGCGTTGACTCTCCGTCAGTTCCAGCAAACCTCCATATCGTGTCACAACAGGGAGACGCTGGTACGCGATACACGGTTACTGAATGACTGAGACACGCCACTAGTGGCATCGTGGTATGCCGGATCGGTGCCGTGTGCGCTTCAGCAGTCGGAAATCCAGACTTCACGGGGCAACGCACCCGCGCCCGGATCGGACACCAAGCGCGAGCTAGGCTGCGCCGGCAAGGAAGGAGAACATTCACATGGTATGCGATTTTTGCAGTGCGCCGGGACCGTCCTGGAGATTTGAGGCGCAACCGTTCGCAACGGTGTGTGGCAGTATTGTAGCTACCAGCGATAGCGGCTGGGCAGCTTGCGACGCCTGCTGCGCCCTGATCGTGGCGAAGGACCACATAGCTCTCCTGGAGCGCGGCGCACAACTGATCCCGGATATTCCCGAGTTGCGCGAGTGGGTCCGGATAGCCCATCAGTCGTTCTTCGAACATCAATTGAATTCTCCACCGGCGCGCATCGAGAGTCGAGTATCGGCCTGAGCCCAGCGGCAGCCCTGAAGAGCGAACCATTTCCAAGAATGTCACGTGCGCAAGGTGAAATCCATCTCATGGTGGGAAACGCAGTGAGTTACTTTGATTTCGAATTAATACCGGAGATGGCTGCTTCACTGGTTCATACCCTCAACCGAGCGTGCGAGGGCGCCAGGAAATTGGACAAACGCTCCGGATTCGGAAGGTACCTTGATCCTTTGGGCACGGGATGCACGGAGTGCCGGGAACACCTGCTGAATGCGTTGTTCGACCTTGTCTTTGCCCGAAACGGCGTGGGGACGGCCGTGTGCAACCCGGCATCGTCTTCTGTGGCGGAAAACGCAAAGCCGCGGACGTAACGGTTCCGGGACAAGAGGCTGGCGTTGCGTCAATGTGGGTTGCTCGCGAAGCTTTGTCATTGGACCGAAGCTTCCGGGGTGGAATTAACCATCCTATCCAATCGAAGAAGCCGGAGTTTCACCGGCTGGTATTCCTCGCGGGCAAGACGATTCGCTAGGCATGCGACGCGCTTGCGATCTCAATGAGCGCCGGCGATAACTGGTATCGAAAGATGGCTGCGGTCAGGAAGTCGGCCGGACACAAATGTCCAGTGATGTGATTGAGCGGCGCCTGCGCGGCATCGCTACAGAGTCGCGATCCACGAGAGCACGAAATTGTAGACGCCGTGCATGAGGGCGGCGGCAGCGGCCGACTCAGAACGCACACGCAGCCACCCGAACGCCGCGCCGGTCAGGAAGGTGGTGAAGAGGCTGAGTCCAGTGCGTCCGACGTGGGAAAGGGCAAAGACGAATGCGATAACCAGAACTGTGGCGGGGCAGGTGTACCGCTGGAACGCTCGCACCCGGCTCAGGATCTGAAACAAGAGCCAGAAGAAAAGGCCGCGAAAGAGCAGTTCCTCCAGCATGGCTCCAGAGGAGGTAGCCAGCAGGACTGTATATGGAGGTGGAACGGCGCCCAGCGACTGGTGAAACAGTCTGGTGATCGACCAGACGGCGACAGCGGCAGCGATGCCCGCGACGAAACTGTAAAGCCAGAAGCCTTGACGTGGCGACACCCAGCCCACACGCCGTAGCCATTTCGTTTTGCCGAAGGCAGAATGGCCTAACACCAACAAAAGCAATGTGAGCAAGGTGGCGAGCGCCAGGCTGCTTGGGCTTCACCGCGATCGATGTGACCTGCCATGTGAGTAGCAATAAGAGACCAATGCCGAGATCGGAATTGGCCGGAGCTCCGTCTCTGACGAGTGCGGCGAAGCGAGCAAACAACTTCCTGATCTTGAAATTGAGAGCCCGGGCGCTGAGATTACTCAAATCAGGGTCTCCCCGCAGACGGATCGGAAACCGCAGGAGTGGCATCGTCCGGCCTGGCTGTGGCTGATATGGCATTCAACGCCCTGCCTGGCGACGCGAATCTCGTCCATTATCCCGAGCAGCCGAGCACGAAGATCTGGCGTGTATTGGACTGGAAGGGTGCGGTCCTCATACCGTACTAAGCCGTAGGGGACGGGAACCCGATAGAGGTCTTCTACCAGAAGACAGTATCCCGCCACTTGAAACAGGTGACCGTCATAGGGGCGCCCCGAATCTGGAGAACGTCCGGACTTCACCTCGACCGGAACCAGTCCGTTTTCGATGCGAACCAGGTAGTCCGGTTTTCCGGTAAGGCGGTAGCGCCTGGATGTGAGCGGCGCAGATTGGGGGAAGGAGCGGCCCACGTCCGCGTACAGAATTTCGCGGCTCGGGAGCCCGCTGCGAAGGAACAGTCTCCACCCGAAGAGCCATGCCAAAATTGCGGCGATCAGGCCAATCAGAAGAAACATAACAGCGGCTGCTTTTCAGTGGGCATGTGTCCAGAACCAATACGCGGCGGCAAGCACCAGGACGAAGATCAGCGTATAGGTCGCGGCGGGTATCAGGCGTTGACAAAAATCAACGAGACGGCCATGCCGCTGGTGGCGCGCAATCCCGGCGCGCCTTCTGTCAATCTGCACTTGGCTTGGCCGAACTCCTTGTGCAGTCAGGAACCAACTTCTGTGGCAAAACACATAATCGCTGATCTCAGAAACGCGGATCAGATTGTGGCGGCGCATTGCTAACCTCATTGTGCAAGCTCGACATGGCCAAAAGCGGCCAGATAGCGCGGGGTCGCGACGGAAACTGAAGGATTGTCTATTGTGCCGCGATAGCGCTGGCGAAGGCCAACGCGGCTCGACGTACGGTTCTGGTCCTCGAGATGAAACAGATGCCCGGAAACTATCACTGGCGCATTTCCATTTACCCTGGTCAACCCTCGCGCCGGCGGAGAGTTCAGCGGATTCAGCGTTCGATCGTCATCAGTGCCCGAGCGGTAGTGGGGAGCTGTTGAGAGTTCAACCGCCTGTGCCAAGCCCTTACAATCCGGGAAGAACGAAAGGATCGCCCATTGTCCTTCGACATGGAAGCGGACTGTTCCGCGCCAACTGTCGAAGCGTCCGGAGGTGCCCATCAGGGCGACAATCTGGTCTTCCCAGACGAGAGGATTGGGAGGCTTTGTCTGCGCGCGGATCACGGGATTCGGCTCGTTTATTATCCGCATCTTCTCTTTGCGAAAGCTTTCGATAATTTCGCAAAAGCGTTGTTTTTGTTGGCGACGTCCGAGATTGTCGGTGCCGGAGGGACGCTCGCAGGGCTGATGGCGGGCGAAGCCGAAGAGGAGATGGCGCCGGGGTCGAAGGTGATGCGCTGAATGTTGCCTATCGAGACGGTCTCTACCCAATCCGCCGATAGAAAGCAGATCGCCGTGGTCGTTCCGCCGAGGTAAGTCCCGGATATCACACGACCGTCTTTCAGAGTCAGTGTATCCCCCAGGGCGAGAGCAGAAATCAGGAACACGGTCCACCGCAACATGACCAGGATCCGGCCTCATTTTAACCCGAATCGCCAAAACCGGCGTTTTCGCCAAAGTGTACGAAGGGCAAGCGGCTGACAGAAAGCCCTCTGCGCTTACCACCGGCGTGTGTGTTGCGACAAACCCAGTACTTTGCCTCTTTAGCCCTTATCCTTGCTATTGGCGTCGTCGCAATGTATTGATTTGGCCGCTTTAGCGGCTGGCTGCATTTTGGTGAATCAGCCATAAGGCTACCGGGAGTGCAGCCCGGCCCCATAACCCTGCCTGAAATTCATCGAGTTCGCTGGTCATCGGCGCGTCACGGCCTCGCCTAGTACAAACGAGTACAAACAAAATCGACGTCAGCTGGATGATCCGGTTCTTGCGGACATTCGGACTGGCCAAGTCCGTGCGTGTAATCAGGCTATATATTATCGTTTCCTCAAAGCCGCGAAATCCCCTCAGCCCTTCCGCGACGTATACACGATCTAACGGTGTGACTGCGGCGCATTTGGCCAAGACGGACTTGTTGTCAATTCAATCCTCCACAGAGGGCCATTAGGAAACAGGCTTTGCTCCGCTTTGACGAAGGCGGGAGTCCCGCTGGAGACAATCCAGACCTTAGTATTGGGAGGCTCTTTGCCAATCAGTGGCGCAATGACGCCGGTAAGGCCACCCAGTTCGACCTTCAGGACGAAAAGCGTCGCTTTGTAACGGGCGCCAACCACGGAAAATCTATCCTCGCCGCGGACTACGATCGCGAGTTTCACCAGCCGGGGCTTTGGCGTAGCCGCCACATAAGACACCTTCGTCTCCGCGGCATCGTCCGGATGTTCTTGAGGATATTCAGAATGATTCCGTTTGCCAGATCCGGCGGAAGGTTCATGTGTTCATCCTCGACCTTTTCTTTACCCTCATCTGGATACCGGACGATTACTCGCCCGGTAGAGGCATTGATCGAGACATCCGTCGGGTTAGGAAATGATGGGCCCTTCTGAATGTGGTGGTCGGTAATGAGCCGAAAATCATGCAGTTGGGAAAAAACAGCGGTTTCATCGTCGACGGAGCCGTCCTTGAAGTGGAAAACGAGACGCGACACCACCCGATTTCCCCGGACGGCCTGTGTAAGATCGCCCGCCGCAAGAATCTTGCCCTCCAGCGTTCGTAGCGCGAGAAAACCATGGACCGATCCCTCCTGATAGCGCACGGGTATGGATTCGGCAGACAAGTGGCCGGGCTGAAGCAGAACGACCGCAAGCAGGCTCATAACACTTGGTACCACAGCGCTACCGGTTCGGGGTCCCATTGACATCTTCGAACAGACTATTGATTCATGGTCTCTGAGGTTCGGCCTGTTTAGCCAGCTTGGCTGTGACATCGAAGGTTGCCTAACGGTCGTTGTTGGGATCGAAAATGAACGAACCGAGCACGTGGGGCGCGCACTGGCGAAAGCCCGGCAGCCGGTCTCTTAGTTCCGGTCCGGAGCTTTCGAAGTCCTTGAAGACGGATTTCAAGCCCTGTAGAGTAAGCAGATCCGGATCGAAGCGCACCAGAGTTTCATGGCTCATTAAAAGATCGTCATAGCAAGCCGGCGTGGCAGTCGCGATCACGTAGAGCCAGCCCGATGTGATAACGCCTCTTCCCAAGGAGACACCGCTCGGCTTTACCAGATGAACGGGCATTCGAACCGCCCGCCTTTCCCCTCACGCCCCAATTTTAGAATCCGGGCTAGGAGGTCGGCAAGGCGGGCGAGTATATTTCCGGACGCCAATTGCATCTACCCGATGTATTCCGGAAGACCGCCACGCGTTCCTGTTTAATACTGGAATTATGTCCGAGTTTTGGAGCCTGCGAGGACTTTCGTGGCGGGAGTTGGCCAAGCGGACATGTCGCAAAAGTTGGCAGGACGAGGTCTTCGGGCAATCGGCCAGGCTTGCGTTTTATTTTTTCTTCGCAATCTTTCCTGCCTTTCTGCTGCTGCTGATTCTACTCGCCAGGTTTGCCGGTGCCGGATCTGACTTGTTTGGTGCCCTGCTCGATTCCTTTAACCAGGTTCTTCCTCCGGATGCGGCGGCGCTTATTGCGAGTACCACACGGCAGCTAAGCGGAAGTGCCATCCCCGGTGCTGGAGCCGTCGTGGCAGCCCTCGGTGCGGCTTGGGCAGCTCTGAACGGAACCTGGGCTATCATGGCCGGACTGAACAAGGCCTATGAAGTCGAAGAAGGACGGCCGTGGTGGCGTGTTTTGTCTATCACTTTCGGCCTGACCATATCTCTGAGCGTTCTGGGGCTCATCGGGCTCGCAGGCATCCTCTACGGCCATCGAACCGAGAACTTGATCGGCCAGTATATGGGGGCACCTGGTCCCTTTGGATTCCTGTGGCGCCTTTTGCATTGGGGGTAATCGTGATTCTATTGGTATTATCCTTCGCCGTGCTCTATCGCTTCGGACCGAACTTAATTAAGAGATCGGCGATGGCAATGGAGTACCCCTGGCGCGGTTGTCGCAGTTACGCTGTGGGTTGCATCCATACTGCTGCTTCGGGTCTACCAGCAACATTTCAGTTCATCCCAGAGGATCTACGGCAGACTGAATCCAGTAGCGACGCTTCTGCTGTGGCTCTATCTCACAGGCGCGGCTATCTTCATCGGCGGTGAGGTCAACTCCGAAATTGAGAAAGCCGCGGCGGAAGCCCGTCACGTGGACGCGAGGGAGGCTGGCGAGCGGCGAAGCGGCGGCGAGGGCGGCTCCGACTCGTAGGCATTGAGGTCGAGATTCCTGACGCCCTGAGGCCCCGCATCCTCGGAATGGTCCAACCTCCCGACTCCCTAGAAAATCCCCGGAGCGATCTCCGCAAGTTATTGAAAATGCGTCCGAGGGATTTTCATCCTCCGTTGCGCGCCGCGGCGCATGTCTACGCGTCTCCACAGGGGCGCCTGACACCACAATGCCCTCCCTAAGATTGCTGTTGCAAGTTTATGGGTCAGACCACCGCCACCACCGCCGCGGCGGTGTCTGTGTGTGTGATCATCACCACCAAACCAGGAAGCCTCGTCATGGCTCGAAATTATGCAAAACTGCGCATGAATTTCTATCCGCTGCCCGATGCCGTTGCTGAGCACATCGGACAACACCTTTCTTTTCAACACGGCTGCTCCATCCTCGATCCCTGTGCCGGAGAGGGCAAAGCGGTCATGGCAATGACCCGACACGCCCCCGCGGGCCGCAGGTACGGAATCGAACTTGATGCCTATCGCGCCGAAGAAGCTGGCAAGGTGCTCGACGTCGTCGTCCAGGGCGACGCGCTCAATACCCGCAGCAGGGTGGAGTCGTTCGGTATGGCATTTTGCAATCCGCCATTCGACTTCGAACAGGGCGAGCAGGGCGGCAATCAACGCATGGAGAAGCTCTTCGCCGCGCATATCTCACGCTGGCTCGTTCCAGAAGGCATTCTCGTGCTGGTGATCCCGAGTGATCGTCTGGCGGACTGCGCCCGAACTCTCGCTTATCACTTCGCTGATCTGCACGTCTACCGGCTGGAAGCGCCGGAGTGTGAGCGGTACCGGCAAATTGTGGTGTTCGCCAAGGCGAAGACGAGACGCGAGCGAGAGAAAACCCGCGACCAGGTGATCACGCAGACCGAGGTTTATCTGAGCGGCCTGATGCGTGATCCACTCCGCGTTACATCGCTGTCCGAGGCCGATGTGACATACGTTGTGCCAGCGTCCGGTCCGGCAGAACTGGTTTACAGCGGCCTGCCGCTCGATACGATCGAGGACCTGCTGCCAAGCTCACCGGCTTACCGTCAGCTCGCCCCGGTGCTGAATCCCGAGCCGCCCAGACTCAGCACGCGTCCCCTTACGCCTCTGCATAAGGGACATTTGGGCCTCCTGGCTGTGGCGGGAGCGATCAATTCCACAGTGGGCACAGGCGAACGGCTACACCTCGCGGCCTGGCAGACGAAGAAGAAGATTACGAAATGGGAAGAGGAGGAGGGCGATAAGACCGTGATCCACGAGCGCGAGCAGTTTGTTCACGAGCTCGCGGTCGCGTTTCCCGATGGCCGTACCGCCATACTGGAATGAAGAACGCACATCTGCGCTTTGGCTTCGCGGAGTTTGAAAAGACTCAGAAGACCACGGCCATGAAGGTTCGGCTCACCGCAGATCAATTCATCGGGGAACCAGAATCGGGCAAGGCGCATCTGCTGTCCGTGATCGGCGGGGATTCCGACGTGGGCGCCGTCTACGCGGCCATTCAGTTGCACGAATCCCTGCTCGTCGGAGGCCCCGACCTGCGAACACGGCACTACCGGTTTGGAGAACACGCAAGCTTGTACCGTGGCACGATCAAGGTTCCGGGCCGCCAACGACCCGTTCGGCATCTGGTCGCAGCCTCAGCCGACCTGCAAGGCGCGGGCGAGCCGGGGTCTATCATCCTGCACCGCAACTCACCGGATTTCCATCCTTCGTCGGCTTGCGAGCGCCCTTGGTTTGCCGTTGCTGCCCGCATGGGCCAACTGGCTCTCCTTGCAGTTGCAATCACAAAAACGCATCCACAGACTCGCAGGACTTAACTGCTCGCCGGTCATCGTGACGGGCACAAAAGCCGAATTTCTGGAATGGATCGGAGCCGCCCTGAAAACCGGCGACATCGTGATCCCGCAACCACCTACATCGTAGCCCGCCAATCCCTGCGGGCATAGGAGCCCGCATGGAACTGCCCGACTCAATTTCCGATTACCTCCGTGAATTCTCCACAGAGCTTAGCGATCAGATCCTTACGTCATTTCCGCCCCTGCATGGTCCCAATGACGTGCCATCTCCCGTGCTCGGAACGCTGTATCGGCAGGCGTTCAAGGCTCAGGAGGTCGCGATCATGGGCACTCTGCGTCGCCTCGAACGCGCCCGCACCGCCGCGATTATCGGGGAGATGGGTACCGGCAAGACATTTATGGCCATGTCGGCGGTGCATTGTGAGGCCGCGGGCCGCCCCTACGCCTGTCTGGTCGTAGCCCCGGGTACGCTGGTCGAGAAATGGTCCCGCGAATTGCTTCAGACCATTCCCGGAGCCAGGGTCTACATGATCGACAGCCTTCGCTCGCAGCGCCCGGGGATGGCCGGACCACAGGGCGTCAATGAAGTGCGTTTACGAAACGGCCGCATTGTCCGGGATGGCGTCCACACGTCACTGACCGACATGCGGCTCCGGCGCGATCACAAATCCCCATGGCATCGCTGGATCGCGGAACACGGCAAGGGAGCGCATTTTTTCATCCTGGGACGCGACAAAGGAAAATTAGGCCACTTCTGGCGGCACAGCTTCAACATCGCCCGCTGCGGTCCACACTCCGGCGTCGTGGTCAACCCCGACAGCGGTCGGCCCATGATCATCGATGAAGATCATCGCCTGCTGCAATCTGACTTCGATCGCAAGGAACGGTTCAGCGAGGTGCTGAACTCCGACCGCCGCGCTCTGTACAGCCCATTGTGGCAGGCGGATGAGACGAAGATCCGGCGCTATGCACCCATCGAATTCGTGGGCCGCTTTTTACTTGGCTTCTTCCGATACGGCATTGCCGACGAGGTACATGAAGCCAAGGCCGCCGATACCGCCCAGGGCAACGCTCTGGGCAAGTTGGCCGCTGCTGTAGACAAACTCATTGTCCTCACTGGGACCTTGACCGGCGGTGTCGCTTCGGACGTATTCCACATCCTGTTCCGCATCGACGCACACCGCATGGTTACCCAAGGCTATGAATATGGCGACGCAGGCCTGCGCGGCTTTAGCCAGACCTACGGCGTGTTGGAAACGATCACCACCATCGAGGCGGAAGATAATGCCTGCTCCAAAGCGCGAGTCACCCGGCAAGTCAAGCAGAAGCCAGGCGCTTCTCCCCTGCTGTTCGGCAGGTTCCTCATGGATCTCGCCGCTTTCGTGTCCCTCGAAGACATCTCGGCCCAGTTGCCGCCGTACACCGAAGAAGTCGTTACGGTTCCCATGGACGAGGAATTGGCGAAGGCATATAAAGGACTCGAAGAGGATATCACGGAAGCGCTTCGCGAACATCGGGGCAACTCATCCGTTGCAAGCACGGCTCTGAATATTTTGCTTTTGTACCCGGATAGACCTTTTAATATCGGACCGCTATATGGCTCCGAATACGATCCCGAGACGCGGCGCCGCGAGCGGTTTCTGATCGCCACTCCGGCCGACCTCGACGAAGACTTCCTCTATGCCAAAGAACGCAAGCTTATCGAGATCGTGCAAGAGGAACTCAAGAACAACCGCGGCGTCCAGATCTATGCGACCTACACTCAGAAGCGAGACGTGACTCACCGGCTGCTGCACATCCTTGAGCGAGCCGGGATCCGCAGCGCAATCCTTACAACCGATACGCCGCCTGAACAACGGGAGGCCTGGTACGAGCGTAAATTGAAGGCGGGCGTTCACGTGTTCATTTCCCACCCACGCCTTATCCAGGTCGGACTCGATCTGCTATGCGCTCCCGCCATTATCTGGTATCAGACCGGATATTCCACTTTCACGCTGCGGCAAGCCAGCCGCCGAAGCTGGCGGATCGGACAAAAGCGGCCAGTCTCGGTGCGTTTTCTCTGCTATGACCAGACCGCGCAGGTCGGGTGCCTTCGGCTGATGGGCAAGAAACTGCTGGTGTCCATGGCGCTCGAAGGTAAGTTTGTCGATTCCGAATTGCAGTCGATGGACGAGGGTGATGACGTGCTGACCTTGCTCGCGCGAGAGCTTGTGATGAATCGTGGCGTGGGTGAATCTGCGGATGCCGTGTGGCGCCAGCTTCGCGCGCAGTCCGGCGTCGTTCATCGCGCTGACGAACCTGAACCGATGGCAGAGCCCGTTCCAGTGGCACTGCCGAGACGCCAGTCGAGTTCGGACCTCGTGTTCGGGCAGACGATCAATCCGGAACGGAAGCGCTCCCCGGCGCAGACGCCCGTCGAGCAATTGGAGCTTTTCTAGGTATTTGCCGGACAGATTGTCCCACCTGAGCGGCAAGCGGTCGGGCTTTCGGCTCCGGCGCTTCCATGAATAGGCCTCTCCGCGCGGACATCTTTTCGAGATGTAACACGAAATACCACACCCGCGGACCGTACAGCGTCGACGGCTCGATACGTACACCGAACCCAGTCTTAAACATCCGCTTGCACGAGCGGGACCGAACGCCCTGAAGGGCTTGACCTGCTCATGCTTCTTGCTTGCCTGAGCAACGTAAAGAGCATCCCAAAAGCGATCCACGACTGCGGCGGGCAAGGAACGTGAATCTCGTCTGGAATCTCGTTCGGCGGTCCGCGCCCAGCACATAAAAACGCCCGAAGCGACTCCCTTTCGCGGGTGTACCACAGGAGCACCTATTTATGGAATTACTTTCTGAAGAGATTAAGAAGAGTCTGCCCGCATTGTATTCACAGGAATCATCACCGAATCCAAATGTGTACGCGAAATTCTTTACCCCCGATGCCGGCTGGACGTGGTTCGTCACGGAAGGCTCTGAGGAAAGCGAAGATTGGTTGCTGTTCGGATACGTGATCGGGCTTGAGGAGGAGTGGGGATATTTCCTGCTGTCAGAAATCGAGGGTATACGCGGGCCGCTCGGTCTTCCGGTGGAGCGGGATCTGTGGTTTCAGCCAGGCCCAATGGACGAAGTGCTTCGGCGCGAGCGGCCGCCGAGCGGGCGCTCTGCTTGACGACAGATTGTTCCAATCTAGTGATTCGGCGAAGGGATCCGACGGCCGCAACGACATCGTAGGACAACGGCTCCCTCGGGCGCGCCACGACACTCCGGGGTGAGTGGCCAGGACTACCCAAGACCGCCGCCGGTGAGTTGTGGAACAGCTCTCCGACATCCTCCGACATCGCTTCCCGCAGCATGCCACTATTTTTCGTGATACACTATTTTTCGTGGAGAATCGTAACATTACGTTGAGCTTGCCCCGAGAGTTGTTGAGGCGAATTAAGCGCCTGGCGGCCGATCGCGACACATCGGTTTCTTCCATGATGATCGAGGCGCTCACTCGCTTGGCAGACGAGGATCGCCGCTACTCAGCCGCTCGCAAGCAGGCACTTGCCGCTCTGCGGTCCGCTCGATCGCTCGGCACCGGTGGTCGGCGAACCTGGTCCCGCGACGAGCTCCATGAGCGCTGAACCCGCAGGAGAGTTCGTCGATGCTAACGTGCTGGTCTACGCCTTCGACGCATCTGCTGGAGCCAAGCAGATAGTGGCAGAGCGCCTGCTGGAGCGCCTCTGGGATGGCGAAACGGGATGCCTCAGCGTGCAGGTGCTGCAAGAGTTCTTCGTGACCGTCACCCGCAAGGTAGCTGAGCCGCTCTCGATCGATGAGGCAGCCGATCGGGTTCGAGAGTTCGCGGCATGGAAGATTTTCGCGCCGACCGCGGCCGATGTGCTAGCTGCGATCACACTTCTCAAGCAAGCGCAACTGAGCTTCTGGGACGCGATGGTGATCGAGGCCGCCGCCCAATCGGGCTGTGATGTCCTATGGACCGAGGACTTGAATGACGGCCAACTCCTGCGCGGAGTTCGCATTCGCAATCCATTTCGCACGCCGCGTTGAGACCATAACTTTGCCGCGAAGAAGGCAACTGGGTTTCGGGGCGGTCGAACCACGATATGGAACCCTCGTGGGGCGAACGGCCATGAAACATAACCTTGCCGCAACCGCAGTTGGGAAGCATATCCTTGCCGTGAGATCGAGACCCGACATCCTGACCTAGAGCATCGTAACGTCGGCAAGCTCGAAGTGGCGCGGCAGATGGCCAACCACGAGCGCGCCCCGGACTACCGGCCTTTACGACCGGCGCAACGACCAGGTCGCACTCGACGACGCGGAGCAGATTCTCATTTAAGAAGGATCTCGAACTCCCGCTGCAGGTCTCAACCGTCGTGCGGCTGTTTCCGCGCGGAAAAGAAATATCGCGAGAAGCGCAAGGACGGACTGGACGCCGCTAAAAGCAGCCAGGGCAGTGCCCAGGCCAAGCGAAAGCGCCATCCCGAAGATGAGGCTTCCCAGCCCAAAGCCGCTAAAGAGCGCGAAGACGTTAAGCCCCATGGCTTGACCTGTCCGCGTTCCTCCGAGATGGGTAACAATGCCCGCAAGAAGCGGCTGCGTCATGTCGTATCCGAGAGAGAGCACCGTGACCGCCACCGCCGCCACCAGCAAGGGAATAGATGGGATGAGCGCCGCCGCAGCAAACGCGCCGAGGCCCATCCCGAGCGGAATGAGCCAACGGCGTCCCCACCGGTCCGCCAGACGCCCGATCACGGGACCAAAAAGGAAGCCCGGCACGCCGTAGCCAAGAAGAGCAAGGCCGATGCCGACTTCCCCGAGGCTGTATTTTTTGGCGAAGTACAATCCGAGCCACGTATAAACGCCGGAGTGAAACACGCCGTTCAGGAGCACGTAGCAATATGTCCGAAGCCCGCGGGCCGTGCTGACGAGCTCACGATATCCGCGCAGCACCTGCCGCAGCGATGCGCTTGGCTGCGGGGTTCGTAGGTCGAGCAAAGCCACGCGGGGCAGCAGGAGGACGAGCACCGCTCCGCCCGCGGCGGCGACGCCGAGAAAGAGCATGCGCCAGCCGACAAACGGCTCCAGTACGACGCCGACCGTCGAGCCGAACGCCATGCCCCCGGCCATCGCCCCGAAAAGCCACCCGAGCGGACGCCCCCGCCTTTCATACTGAAATAAGTCGCCCATGAGCGCCAGGCCAAGCGGCACAACGCCGCTCGCTCCGATTCCGGTGATAAACCGCCAGATGATAAGTTGCTGCGCGGTCTGCGCCGTTGCCGTCAGCGCGGTCAGCACGGTGAAGGCCGCGAGCGACATGAGCATGATCCGCCTTCGCCCAAGCCGGTCTGAAAGAATGCCGTAAAAGAGCGTCGAGATGCCATAGGGAATCAGGTATGCGGGTACGGCGAGCCCCAGCGTCTGCTCGCTGGTCCCAAACGCTGCCGCGAGATGCGGAATAAGCGGGGCGATCATGTAGGCCTGAAAGAAAATGAAGAACGTCGCCCCCGAGAGGATACGGACAAGCCTTTCCTCCGGTACTGCGGCCCGCATGTTATGACTACGCCTCGACGGCCGTGAAACCCGTCTTCACGACCGTCTCCTTGATCTGTTCCTTCCGCACACGGCCCGGCTCATACTGCACGTAGATGTGCTTCTGCGATACCTTCGACCGGACTTCGCGCACGCCTGGAACCGCAGTCAGAGCCGCGCTGATTTTCTCGGCGCACCCTTCGCAGACCATATTCGTCACGAGAAACTCCACGTCCGCGACTGGTCCAGATTCCGCCAGATCATCTTCGCGTTCCCGGTCAATCCCACCGCTGCGGGGTCTCTTCAGAAGATAGGACAGTGGTTTTCTTTTCATCGAACCTCCAAAAATGAACTGCATCGATATCAGGGGCGTATCGTTCGCTCAAAGGCCGCCTTGAGATCGGCGTCTGTGATCAACCCGTCGAGACGCTCAACCTCTTTGCCATCGCGCAGAATAAGCACCGTAGGGATGCTCTGAACTCCGAAGCGCTCTGCCACCGCCATGTCGCGTTCAATGTCCACACGATAAACAGGCAGGCGTCCTGCGTATTGCTCGGCCAGGCGCTCCAGGCGTGGCTCCAGAGTCCGGCAGGGTGGACACGTCGCCTGATAAAAATCCAGGGCGACCGGCCACTTTGTGTGAAACGCCCGTGCTTCGAGGTTGGCACTTGTTAAGGTCTCAATCGTTGCCAATGTTGTGCTCCCTCGCTTCAATCAACGCGCGTCTCGTAACCGGCCTTACTTAAGCGTTCCGCGATCACAGCGGCATCCAGCTTTGCCGCGTCGAACAGCACCTCGATACGTTGGTTGCGCGCCTGCGCGCGAACCTGCCCCACGCCATCTAGGCCTTTCAGCAGGCCCTCGACGCGCTGCTCGCAGCCCTCACACACGAGCCGCTGATCGCCGATGACTTCAAAAGTAATGGACTTGAACATAGGCAAAACCTTCCCTTAATGAGACTCCTGGAGCTGCGCCGGCGCTCCGGTTGCAATCTGCGGCGGATGCCCGACCGTCTTGATTGCCTCGAAGAAATAGTTGCCGCGGCCCCACAGGGAATTAATGAAGATCGCCGTTACGCTTGCCGCCATGGCGACCATGCCCCATATCGGGTAGACCAATCCGGTAGCGGCCAACGGAATCCCCAACCCGTTAAAAAGAAATGCGAGGGATACGTTTTGCACGATCTTCCGGTAACTACGGCGGCTGATTTCGTAGGCATCGAGCACGGCGCCAACGCGCTTGTTGAGGATGACAACGTCGGCCGATTCGATAGCGATGTCGGCTCCGCTGCCGAAGGCGATGCCAACCTCGGCTTGCATTAGGGCCGGAGCGTCATTGATGCCGTCGCCTACCATGGCGACGCGAGCGGTCTCCTGCAGCTTGCGGATCATCGCCGCCTTCTCGGCTGGCAATACGCGCGCATGGACCTCTTCGATGCCAGCGGCACGGGCGAAATGCAGTGCCGCCTGCTCGTTGTCGCCGGTGATCAGGCTGGTGCGGATGCCGAGCGCGTGGAGCCGGCGCACCGTCTCCGCTGCGTCGGACCGCAGCGCGTCGCCGAGCGCCAGAAGACCGAGAAGCGTGCCCTCCCGTGCAGCCGCGATGACCGTCAGTCCGCGCCCCTCGAGTTCTTTGATGCGTTCGTCCTGGCGTGCAAGGTTCACTCCTTGGACTGCGAGAAAAACCGGGCTACCGACTATCAGCCTCGCTTGGCCAAGCCGCGCCCTTACACCGTGACCGGTCAACGCCTCGAATTCCTGCACCTCGGGCAGAGCGATACCGCGTTTAAACGCCTCTTCTACCACAGCCCGGGCGAGCGGGTGTTCGGACCCGGCCTCCACGGCTCCTGCGAGCGCGAGCAACTCCTCTTCTGAGAAGGCCACCGGGACGATCTCCCGTAAAGCGGGACGACCCTCGGTCAGCGTGCCGGTCTTGTCGAAAACCACGCGCTGCACGCGTCGCAGGGCTTGAAACGCTTCGCCGGTGCGCATCAGCACGCCGCGCTCGGCCCCTTCGCCAGCGCCCCTTACGATCGACAGCGGCGCTGAGATCCCCACTGCGCAGGGATAGCCCATTACGAGCACGCTCAGGCCGGCAAACATTGCACGCTGCAGATCGGGGGAGCCTCCGCCGATCACTGGCGCGAGCAGCCAGAAAAGGGTCGCGCCGGCCGCAGTGACGAGCACGATGGGTGTGTACACGCGCAGCACGCGGTCCACCAGGTGCAGCAGCCCCGGTTTCAGGGCACGGGCGTCTTCCACACTGCGTACCACTTGCCTCAGAAAACTCTCTTCACCCACCACCGTGACGCGCACGAGCAGCGTGCCGTGACCATTCAGGGCGCCACTCAGAGTCCGGTCTCCTTGGCGTTTCTCGACAGGTACCGGCTCGCCAGTGACGAGCGATTCGTCTACGTCCGATTCCCCGGATTCGACCTGACCATCCACCGGAACCCGCTCACCTGGGCGGATTCTCACCAAGTCGCCGACGCGCACCTGTTCGAGCGGCACCGCTTCGTCCCTGCCATCCTTTACGACATAGGCAACATCAGGCTCAAGGTCCAGAAGCTTCTTGACCGCCTGCGAGCTGCGGGTTTTCACGATCAGCGACAGCCATTCGGAAAAGATGTGATACGTGAGGACCATGACCGCCACCGAGAAAAACGCCACTGTCGGATAGTTCGGCGGACGGAATGCCAGGCCGATCAAGCCGCCGGCGAGCCCTGCGAATGCCCCGAATTCAACCAACACGTGCTGGTTGAGAATGCCGCGCCGGAGCGCCATGAAGGCCATGCGCACAATGTGCCCGCCCAGACCGAAAATGAGGAACAGGGCGAGCACTCCGGCGAGCCATGGGGTGGCTGCGCCGAACGCGCCGCGCAACTGCAGAGCGTAGGTACCGGTCCCCAGCGCGGCTAGAAGCGCCGAGCCGACAACCGCCCAGCGCATGGCGTAGCTGCGCAAGACCACGAAGGAGAAGGCTACCAGGCTCGCGATGGAAAACACGCACAGTGCGAACCAAGCGCTATTGACCGGGTACCCGGCCAACCCCATCGCTGCAATGCTCATGGCCAGTGCGGACACGAAACGCCTGCGCTCGCGCACCAGCGCTCTCTCTTCTTCATCATACGGACGCAGCTTGCGCGGATCAGAGACGGTATAGCCGATATCCTTGAGCGTCTGCAGCAGGTCCTCGGCCCGCGCCACGCTCGGGTCGTACTCGATAAGCGCCTGTTCATGCGTCAGACTCACTGCGACTTTGTCCACGCCAGGCCGCCGGCCCAGCGCCTTCTCGATCGTGCCGGTGCACAACGAACAGTGCAGCCCCCCGATCCGCGCGCGGATTCGGCGGCGGCCCGGCAGTTTGGAGGGTTCCTCGCTCCAGAAATGTTGAGCGGATTCAACGGCCGTTGTGGTGGTACTCATACGACAAAACTCCCTTCCTTCCTAAAGCAGGGCGATGAACGCCCTTGTGTAATACAGGCTGACGAAGATGAGGGCGCAGCCGCTCGCAACCTGAATGGCCCCTCTCCAGGAACCCAACCGGGTGAACCGCATCAATGCTCCGGCGAAAAAACCCGCGAGCAGGAACGGCAACCCGCGCCCAATGCCGAACGCCAGCGCCAGGATGAACCCGTATTCAGGCCGGGCCTGGGCCGCCGCCACAGTCAGCAACAGCAGCAGCGGCGCGGCCGAGGTTCCCAGGCTGAAAATGAACCCGTAGAGAAACGTCCCGGCCAGACCGGTTCCGCGCAAGGAAGCGAGCTTCTGTACGCTCAGCCGCGGACCCCGGAACGCCGCCAGCGCGGCAATCATGGAAACCAGCGCCATCCCCAGAGCCCAGCAACGGCCGAACGATTCCGTCAGAACAGCCCCCAGACGGCCCGCCAGGCTGCCAAGAATGGTGAGGTTGACGACGATGCCGGCGAAGAACGCTATCGCGATCAGAAACCCATCGCGACGATTGTCCTTCGCGGAACTGCCCACCACGCCCGCGACTCCCAGGCCGACCGGAACCGTACACGGACACACCGCGCTTGCGACGACGCCGGCCAGGATCGTCACGAGCACCGCCCACAGCGACCCGTGGGGCAAACTCGATGCGAATCTTTTGAGAAATTCGTCGAGCATCATCGCGGCGCCTCGTCTGGGACAGGTGTACCGGCCTTGTAGCCGAGCTGGTTGATCGCCGCCACGAGCTGCGCCGGCAAAACCTTGCCTTCGCTGTAACGCACCAGCGCCTCGCGCCGTTCAAGGCTGATCTCCGCCTCCTGCACACCGGGAACAGATTTCAGGGCCTTCTTGACGTTGCCCGCACACACGGTGCAGATCATTCCCTCGACGGGAATTCGCACGGTCTTCGTTTGGCCGACAGCGGCTTGTGCGCTGACGCCGGCACGGTGCTGCCCTATGGCAATAATGCACACCGCGCCCGCGCCAAGTACGGCGATGGCGACGAGTATTAACCAAACTGGCGCTACTGCATTTCGTTTTTCAGCCATCGTCCTTCCCCTTCTCACTGCGAGTCCTCATCATTCCGAAGCCTCTTCGTCGAGACTCTCAAGAATTGGGCATTCCGCCAAGGGGCCGCACCCGTCGCACTGCTCAGTCAGTCCGCGCAAGGCTCTTTTCATTCTTTCGAGCGCCCGAATCTTTTGTTCGATATCGGCGAGCTTTGCGTCCGCCCGCGCGCGAATGTCGGCGCGCTTTGCCCCTGGCTTCATGCGAAGCGACAGCAACTCGCGTATCTCATTCAGGGAGAAGCCTAGTTCCTGCGCCCGTTTAATGAACCGCACCCGTCGCGCAGCCTCGCTCGGAAACATACGGTAGCCCGCTGGAGTCCGGGGCGGCTTGGGGAGAAGACCCTGCCGCTCGTAGTAGCGGATCGTTTCGAGGTTCACACCGCCCTGTTGCGCGAGGCGGCTAATCGTCAGCGTTTCCATCGCCTTCCTTGTCTCTGTCTGTAGTGTAAACCCCGTACCTAGGTACAGAGTCAAGGGGAGATTTCGAGGAATTTATGGAATTTTAGCAGGAAGACGAAAGGATGAAGTTGGCCCGGAAGCAGACGCGCGCCGGGCGGTCCGAGGCGTGGGGGGTGGTTGTTGTTCTTGGAACCATAACCTTGCCGTTAAGCGGCAGAATTATGCGTTATGTCACAAGAAGGAATAATAATTGTGACTTAACCCATAAACTTGCCGCGTTGAGACCATAACTTCGCCGCGAAGAGGGCGCTCCTTGATAGCCAAATCAGTTCAGGATTGTTCCTGCGGAGTGGCGAGGAAGCATAATCCTGCCGAAAGCGCACGGTTGAGAAGCATATCCTTGCCGCGAGCGCAGAGTTGCATGTACTATCGATTTAATTGTAGGATTGTGTTGTATGCCTCGGAATCACCGCGATGCCCAACGGCGGCTCTTTGAGATCGCTGAAGGCCAGCAGGGTTTCTTCACCGCGAAGCAAGCGAAGGCTGCTGGTTTCGCCGAGAACACCCACCCCTATCATGTGCAGGTCGGAAACTGGCTTCGCGAACATCGTGGGATCTACAGGCTCGCCCTTTTTCCGCCAGCGGAACATCCTGATCTGGTGAAGTGGGCGCTGTGGTCGAAGAATCGGGATGAGGTAATCGAAGGAGCCTACAGCCATCAGACCGCCCTGAGCCTATACGAGCTGTCGGATCTTAATCCGGCCAAGCTTCACATGACTGTTCCCACGCGTTTCCGGCGAAACAGCGAGGTTCCCGGCATCCTTGTGCTCCATTATGCGGACCTCCCCACCGAGGATGTCCAGACGGCACAGGGCTTCAAGTACACTCGGCCCCTGCGGACCATTCTCGATCTGATCGAAGCCGATAGTGTCGAGCGGACGTTTCTATGCCAGGCGCTGAGGCAGGCTCTCCATCGTGGATTGATCACGCGATCGGAGGTCAAACGTGTCAAGCTGCGCTCTCCAGCTCAGAGGCTGTTCCAGGATCTTCTGCGGCAGGTTGCGTAATGCCGCGAGAGTATGCATCGGCGGATGCATTCCGCAGGGCGCTCGAAGTCCGTCTCAACAAGGCTGCCGAAACCGAACTGATTCAAGTAAATCGCTTGCGGCGCCAAGTGGCTTTTGACCGCCTGTTGGCGCGATTGTTTCGAATCGACCCAGTTCCCTGGGTGCTGAAGGGCGGCTACGCTTTGGAGCTTCGCTTCAGAACGGCGCGAGCGACGATCGATATTGACCTGACAGTGCAGAGAGTAGCGACCGCAGCGGAAGGCGATGCGAACCAGGTCCTGCGGGATATGCTTCAGGATGCCGCCAGCTTCAGCCTTGGAGATTGGTTTGAGTACACCATCGGTCCGCCGGTGCTAGATTTGGACGCGGCACCTTATGGCGGGGCTAGGTATCCCGTTGAAGCCCGTTTGGACGGGAGGATCTTCGCGCGCTTTCATCTGGACGCAGGTATTGGCGACGCAGTGATCCAACCAGTGGAGATTATCGAGTGCCGCGACTGGCTGAGTTTCGCAGGTATAGCCTCTGCGCGGGTTCAAACGATTTCGCAAGAGCAGCAGTTCGCCGAGAAACTCCACGCCTATACGCTGCCAAGGAGTTCCGCTAACAGCCGCGTGAAAGACCTTGTTGATCTTGCTCTTCTGATCGGATCTGATGGGCTCAACCCGAAGCGGACGGCGGATGCGGTGCATCTGACATTCGACCGAAGACGGACCCACGAGTTGCCACCAGCGCTGCTGGAACCGCCGCGGGATTGGCAGGGGCGCTTCCTGACGTTGGCCGAGGAATGCCAACTCGCAGGAGATATGGACACGGTGTTCCGCGACGTTGAGGGGTTCTTCGAGCGCACGATGAAGCATAGGGGAAGACGGAGCTAGGTTGCAGTATGGGCGAGCGGGATCCTAATACCGACCAACTGGAGACCATGCTCGCCGACTATCAGCGGCTGAAGGAGGAGAACGCCGCACTTCGCCGGCTCCTAGTTGAAAATGGAATCACGATACCGGCGCCGCCGAAGAATTGCTCGCCACCTCCCGCGCAGCTACATGCGCAGGATGCGGGCGTCAATGAGCACTCGGGCAAAGAAGCAAAGATCGCCTTATTCCGCAGTTTGTTCCGAGGACGGGAAGATGTCTATGCGTTGCGTATGCGGTTCAAGAGCGGCGAGTGGGGTTATGTCCCGGCCTCAATCCGCGATTGGAAGGCGGTCCTCTCTGCGGACGCGGCCCTTCGAAAGAAGGTCGACCAGAAGACCAGGAAGCTGTTGCCTCTCACAGACGAAGTACTGCGACAACACTTGGAGGGCAAGCAGACCATCGGCGTCTATCCTTTGCTCGTAGACGAAACGTGCTGGTTTCTGGCCGCCGATTTTGACAAGAAAAGCTGGCAGGATGACGCCGCGGCATTCCTGGAAACGTGTCGTGAGCTGGGCGTATCGGCGGCACTTGAACGATCACGTTCGGGCAACGGCGGCCATCTCTGGATTTTCTTCGAGCGCGCCATCCCGGCGGCAACGGCGCGACAGCTCGGTAGTCTGATTCTCACCAGAACCATGGATCGGCGCCACCAGCTCGGGATGGACTCATACGACCGCTTCTTCCCCAACCAGGACACGATGCCAAAGGGCGGCTTTGGGAATCTCATCGCCCTCCCGCTGCAACGGATGCCGCGCCAGAACGACAACAGCGTGTTCCTCGATTCGGATTTCTGTCCTCGTCTCGATCAATGGAAGTTTCTCTCGTGCGTACAGAAGATGGCGCCTGATTCCGTGGAAGCCCTCGTGCGTGAGGCCATGCGTACCGGCAGTGTAATCGGAGTTAGGATCAGCCTGGCGGATGAGGACGATGAGGCCGAGCCGTGGACCACGCCTCCCTCTAAACGGCGGATGCCAAAGCCGATAGCCGGACCGCTCCCTGAACGCGTCGAGATTGTACGATCGAATCTTCTATACGTTGAGAAGAAAAATCTGCCGCCGGCGATGCTGAATCGCCTGTTGCGCCTGGCAGCGTTCCAGAACCCTGAGTTCTACAAGGCGCAGGCGATGCGCCTTTCCACATTCGGCAAGCCACGGATTATCTCGTGTGGCCAGGACTTTGCACAGCATATTGCGCTGCCTCGCGGTTGCCTGGCGGAAGCCACAGCCTTGCTCGCGGATCACAAGATCAAAGTTGACTTCCGCGATGAGCGCTACCCCGGCACTCCCATTGAAGCGAACTTCGACGGCCAACTGCGCACGTATCAAGAAGACGCTGTAGTCGGCATAGGCGATCACGACGATGGGATCCTGTGCGCGCCCACAGCTTTCGGCAAAACAGCAGTTGCCGCTTGGCTGATCGCGAAACGAAAGGTGAACACGCTGGTTTTGGTCCACCGGCAACAGTTGCTCGACCAATGGCATGAACGCCTGGCAATGTTTCTCGGGCTGCCACCGAACTCGATCGGGCAGATCGGCGGTGGAAAATCGGACCGGACCGGCTGCATCGATGTAGCGGTGATTCAAAGTCTCCACCGGAAAGACGAAGTGAAGGATTTCGTTGCTGAATACGGGCAAGTGATCGTGGATGAATGCCACCACATCTCCGCCTTCACGTTCGAACAGGTGATGAAACAGGTGAAGGCAAGATACGTAGTTGGTCTGACGGCTACGCCGACGCGAAAGGACGGCCATCATCCGATCATCTACATGCAATGCGGTCCGATCCGGTTCAACATGAGCGCCCGGACCATGACCGAAGCGACGCCTTTCGAGCATAAGGTCATCCCACGTCATACCGATTTCCGGATGCCGGCCGAGATGACGGATGTGGCGATTCAGGATGTCTATGCGGCCTTGGTCAGCGATTCGGCGCGCAACGCGATGATCGCCGGCGATCTCAGACGGGCCTTGGAGGCTGGACGTTCGCCGCTCTTGCTCACCGGCCGAAAGGAGCATCTCCAGTTCTTCGCCACGGAAGTGGAAGGATTCGCCAAGCATATTTTCGTGCTCAAGGGCGGTATGGGTAAGAAGCAACGTCGAACGATCGCGGAGGCGCTCGCGGCCGCCCCTGAAACCGAAGGCCGCGTGATTATCGCGACCGGCAGTTACATTGGTGAAGGCTTTGATGACGCGCGCCTCGATACTCTCTTTCTGGCTATGCCGATTTCGTGGAAAGGCACGCTGCAGCAGTACGTGGGGCGGCTACATAGGCTCCACGATGGCAAACGTGTTGTGCAGGTCTACGACTACATCGACCCGAATGTGCCGATGCTGGCCAGGATGTATGAACGACGGCAAAGAGGCTACGACGCCATCGGATACACCATCGAACGTCCGCAGGCAGACTTGCTTAGCACCAACACCGCACAGATTTGAGCCTCAAAACATTTCACATTGATCTTGTTTCTTCTTGTGTACGTGTGCTAGTATGCACCTATACGATGCCGCTTAAAGGGTCGCCGGAAGACGTAAAACGCTGGTTTCAGGAGGCCACTCGCGGCCTGTGGCCTGTAGCGGCAGGATCGCTGTCTTTTCGTAAGAGTCCCTGTATCCGGTCGCATTGCGGCCTTTGTGAATCAGGACAGGGACATTCCAGCTACGCGCTCTATGGAAAAAAGGGCAAGCGGCGTTTTTCAATCTATGTACCGGAGGAGTTGGCGCCAGACGTTGAGCGGGCCATCCGGAACGGGCGCAGCCTTCAACAGCTGATTGCGGAAGCCGGTCGAAGGTACGCATTGGCGTTGAAGGGAGAGCGTCGCTCACGGGACCACCGCTAGACACCAGGAGGTAGCGGTTTGTTAAGCGAAGCGGATTTCAGTGCTTGGTGCGGTCGGCTCAGGCTGAGCGCAAAGTGCTGCGAGATCGTCTCCGACGTGCGATCCCGGCCTCCTACTCGCCGCGTTGGCGGCGGGCGCAGCAATGTAAGCGGGCGCTATCCCAGTCGGAAGATGGGAGTCACCATTCAGTTTGAAAGCCATCGCGTCGAGCTGCCCGCCATCTATGAAATGGAACACGACCCGAGCGTCTTGGAGTATTACGATCAGCCGCCGTCGATTTCGCTCGCCTACGCTTCCGCCAACGAAAGACGGCTTTCCGTCCTCCACACGCCGGACTTCTTTGCGATTCGAGCCGACGCGGCGGGCTGGGAAGAGTGCAAGACTGAACAGGATTTGGAAAAGCTCGCCGAGAAGAGCCCCAATAGGTACCGGCGGGACTCGAATGGCGGCTGGCAGTGTCCTCCGGGCGAAAGCTACGCAACCCAGTTCGGCCTCTATTACCGCGTCCGCTCGTCCGACGCCATCAACTGGACACTCCAACAGAATCTTCAGTTCCTGGAAGACTATTTCCGATTTGACGCGATGGCCATCAGCCCGAGGTCGCGCGAAGCTGTCGCTGCTGAGATTGCGCGGCAACCGGGACTCGTTTTGAGCGATTTGATTGATCGAACGAAAGAGGTGGCGAGCCGAGATGATATCTATGTGATGATTGCCGCGGGGGAGATCTTCGCGGACCTCGGCGCCGCCGCGATTGCACAACCCGCCGCCGTCGCCATGTTCGCTAATGCTGAAATGAGCGCCGCAATCCGGCGGATTGACGGATCACTGAGCGCAGCGACGGGGAAGGTGGAAATCGCAGTAGAGCCCGGCGCGCCGGTTTCGTGGGATGGCACGGAGTGGCGAATCGTGAACGTGGGCGACCGGAACATCAGCCTGCTTGGCGTCAATGGGGCGCTTACGGAGTTGCCCCGCGACACCTTCGACAGATTGCTGTCGGTTGGGTCTTTGAAGAATGCCGCAGCCGGATCACCACAGCTTTCAGAAGCGACCAGGATTCTGAGTGGCGCCAACGAAGCCGATCTTCGCGAAGCGAACAGGCGTTTCGATTTGGTGAGGAAGCATATCAATGGCGAACGCCTGTCCGTGCCGTTGCGAACGATACGATTTTGGACGGCTCTGTATCGAGCTGCGCAAGAAAAAGATGGCAGCGGATATCTCGGCCTGCTTCCAAGGGCCCGCTTTCGAGGCAACCGTACGAGCAGACTTTCACAAAAGGCTCAAGCGCTCACCGAGGAGTGGATTGCAAAGGATTACGAAAGCCTTAAGCAGAGATCCAGGCGCTCGTCATGGGCCCTACTGAAGGCGAGATGCGAGGAGCAGGACCTCCAGGCGCCCAGCTATAAGACGTTTTGCTTATGGGTGCGGAAGCGCCCCGTTTTCGAGCAGACCTTGAAGAGACAAGGTCCGCGCGCCGCGTACGCTCATGCCGCCATCTACCTCGAACTGAGTGGCACGACACCCCGCCACGGGGACCGACCCTTCGAGATCGCCCATATCGATCACACTGAGTTGGATGTCGAGTTGGTGTGCTCACAGACAGGCCGCCTGCTCGGGCGTCCGTGGCTGACGCTCCTCACGGACGCTTATTCGCGCCGTGGACTGGCGTTCTACCTGACATTCGACCCGCCGAGCTATCGGTCCTGCATGATGATCTTGCGCGAGTGCGTGCGCAGGCATGCACGATTGCCGCAAATCATCGTGATCGATGGAGGCGCGGAGTTCCAGAGCACCTATTTCGAAACGCTCCTGGCTCGGTACGAGTGCATCAAAAAGACCAGGCCGCCGGCCAAGGCGCGCTTTGGCGCAGTTTGCGAACGCCTGTTCGGAACCACCAACACGCAGTTCATCCATAATCTTCGAGGCAATACGCAGATAACCCGCAATGTTCGACAGGTGACCCGGTCTGTCAACCCGAAGGCGCTTGCGGCCTGGACACTCAGTGAGCTTTACGATCGCACCTCTGAGTACCTGTACGAGGTTTATGAGATGAGTGACCATCCGGCCTTGGGGCAAAGTCCCCGACAAGCTTTTCAGGCGGGATTGGAAGCTGGCGGGCTTCGCCCGCAGCGGATGATCCCGTATGACCAAGAGTTCCTGGTCGCCACGCTTCCTACGACCCCGAAGGGAACAGCCGTTGTTGCAGCGGGCCGCGGCGTGAAGATCAATCATATTTACTACTGGTCGGGCAACTTCCGGGAGCCCGGCGTCGAGAATGAGACGGTCCCAGTCCGTTACGACCCATTTGATGCGGGAACGGCATACGCGTTTGTTGGGAAGCAATGGGTGGTATGCCAGTCGGAGCACTTCGCAGCGTTCCGGGGACGATCTGAAAAGGAGGTGCTGATCGCGAGCCGGGAGATCCAGAAGCGAAGACAAGAACACTCACGCCATGGTGGAATCACCGCCCGCCGGCTGGCAGATTTCCTGGTTTCGGTCGAGTCTGACGAAGCGCTGCTTCAACAGCGCTTCAGAGATCGTGAGAGTACAGCCGTGCGTGGTGGCATGATAGTTGACCATCCGGCTTTGGAAGTAGTTGAACAACATCAGTCCCGCCCTGAGCTGGACGATCACGCCGCCCTCACAACCAATCTGCAGGCGTACCGGCCTGCGCTTCTTGACATTATCGCCACTCAAGCAGGTCTTCTGTCGACAATCCTTGTTCCGTAAAATCCAGGCGTGGTGCCCTGCGTGCTTTGAAGATTGGCGACAGAGCGGCTCGTTGCTGTACTTGCCCCTATTGTGGGCTTTACGGATGGTCACTATGTGCGTGAAGCACAGGCGTCCGCTGTCGGACATGTGCCCTCACTGCGGACGGCATTTCGGACCGCTTAATGCCCGGAGCAGGCCCGGTTATTGCTCGCGCTGCCGGCGGTGGCTTGGTCAAAGTTCAACGGCGTCGCAACAGGACTTCAGGCAAGTGCGGTGGTATTTGTTTACCGTGTGAGATTGCCGCTTAACCGCTGTCGCGCGGCCGCCGCGAGCGGATAAACATAGATGTCTTTGACTGCCTGACCATGAGCTTTGTGCTCGCGGTCCATGCGACCGCGTCCGGTGGTTTGCCCGATATAGATCCAGTTGGCAGCCCGATAGCACGTCCCGCGAAAACGAGTCGGATCCACCAGCGTTTCCAGCAGCAGGGGACGACACCCATATCGGATCTCCCAATCGCGCGGCATTTGCCGGGCACTCAGTGCCAGGATTTTGCTGGCCAGTCCTTTGACTTGCACCCAAGGCAGCATCAGAAATCGGCCATTGTTCACGATCGACTGGAGATTGTGTCGCCGCTGCTCGTCGCTCCAGCCGATCCAGACATCCCGCGCCTGCATCTTCCAAGCCGGCGAGGTCCAGAGCAGACACGCCAACTCCCGGTCGCGATTCCGCACCCAATAGCGCAGGTGTGCGCCGAACGGCACACGGCATCCCAGATAGTGATACCGTTCCATCTGCTCGCGCCACCGGCGGCTCTCGGCTGGTCCTTCCACCAGAGCCAGTTCCAGGGGCTCGCATTCGCGGGCGGCGCCTGCCACCGGTGTGGGTTCCCAGTGCGGCCGGGATCCATCCGCCCGCCGTGGACCTCTCCCGCCCCGTTGGCGCAGCTCGGGAAGTTGCAAGAACCCTTCGCCCTGGAGCCGCTCCAGCAGTTGCCGGCACTCGTGGTTCTTCAACCCTCCGTTGGGCCGTGTCCAGTTCAGCAATTCGCACACGGTACGCGCGATTTCGGTGACTCCCAGGGCAGAAAACTCGCGCGCCATCTGGCGTATCAACTCCAGTTCGTCGGCGCGAAACGTGCGGCCGCAAAAGGTCAGGGATTCGGGCATGGAAGGGGAGAAAGGCGCGGCTCAGCCCGCGCCGGGCACAATGTCCAGGATTACGGCGCGGGGCGCACGCAACAGCCTCACACCGCGCGTGAAAGCGTCCTTGCTCTGCTGCCAGCAGGTGCGCAGCACGCTGGCCAGGATCTGGTGCGTGCGCGCTCCTGCCCAGGTTCGGCTCCCGCCCCACACCTTGCGCGCGATCACCATCCCGCGAATGGCGCGTTCTGCCGTATTGTTGGTGGCATCCAAACCGAAACAGTGCAGGAAGGTGAACAGCCAGAGCTGCTCATGTTCGAGGTGGCGCGCCAGCCGACGGTTCGCCGCGTTCCGGCGGCGTGTTTCCAGTATCCGGTCCAGTTTCGCCTCCAGCTTTCCGGTGACGGTCCGCCTGCCGTGTTCGGAGATCTCGCCCGCCGCATAGCGCTCACGCAACTCCAAGCTGGTCCGGAGCAGTTGCTCCACAGCCCGTGGGAAAGTCCATGCCGCCGGCGGGGCGATCTGTGCCATCTCGCGGCAGCGCCTGAGCAGATGGGCCAGACAACTTTGATGAAACGCAAACTGGAACCGATAATAGGGCGCCCAGCCGTCATGAATCAGAAATCCATCATATTTGGCCCCCAAGATCTTCACCGACTGCTCGTATCCGCGGCCCGGCAGAATGGCGTAGACGGTCACCTGCGCGCTCACCGCCACGTGCAACCACTGGAGCTGCCCGGCCACTCTCCAGCCGGTTTCGTCCATGCCGTTAACAGGAGCTTGCCGCGCGGTTTCCACCAGTCTGTCATAGGTCGGCGCCGCCCGGCCCGCCATCCGCGCCAGGGCCCGATATAGCCCTCCGCGACTGACCTCCAGCCCGAATCCATAGCACAGGACTTGTCGCGTGTGCCCCAGCGACAGCCCCATCTGCTTGTTCAGAATCGCCGCCAAGGTCACCGCTTCCGGCCCCAACTGCACGCTACCGACTCCCACTGCATCCGAGGTCTGTAACTGATGGCG
Organism: Bryobacterales bacterium; assembly: GCA_027459465.1. GTDB lineage: Bacteria > Acidobacteriota > Terriglobia > Bryobacterales > Bryobacteraceae > JAJYKC01. The sequence goes on from DAIDIH010000410.1 coordinate 69,319, forward strand.
TCCCTGTACGCGGCGTCGGCAATCGCGGCAGCGACCCACGGCGATATCGAAACGACGTACGACGGTCCGCCGCACAATCTCTTCCTGATACTGCGTTTCGCAGCTTTCCGACTCCACGCCGCCGCCGCAATGCGGGCAGTGATCCGGCAAGGGAACCGCGATGCGTTCATCCACCCGCGCCGGGATGGGGCGGCATGCCTGTCGGCCGTAGCGGCCGCCCGATTTACGGCCCGGTCGCTTCGGGTTGGCTTTCGGCCTGCCCCGTGAATGAGGCGCGGCCTGACGCCTGGTAGCACGCAAAGCTGCTTCCAGCTCCACGGCGCAGGCGTTCCGTTTCCTGTTTCAAGCGCTCGATCTCTTTGCGCAGCTTGTCGTTTTCCTGCTGCGCTCGATCCAACTCTCGTTTGGGAACGAACTCGATGCTCTCGGGGTGCAGGTTTCTCGCCGGCCGTCCCGTTGGTTTCATCCAACCCTACGGTAGCCGAAACCGCCCCATTTGTCCAGCGAAATCTTGGGGAGGTCTTATTTCAGAAGTCTGACAGGCCGGTAAACAAATACGTGCGGTGCACCGGCGACCACATATGGATGGCGGGTTGTGTTGGCGATGTACTGGCTTCGATGCCGAAGTTTGAGGAAGATCAACTCGGTGACATCCTGCGCGAGAACATGGCCAAACTCGGTAACAAGGTTGCGGACGGGAATCATCGTGCCTTCTCCGTCCTCACAGGTGTTCATTCGGACAATGCATCGGGATGGTTGGCCGGCCGGCACCGCCCTCGTCCGGCCGTGCTGTTTCAGCTCTGTCACCGATTGCAGATCTCAACTTCGGAGCTGCTTCGTCGAAATGGCAACTGGAGCGTGCCGGCTGAAATCGCCGCCACTGGATTCGCCACCAGCAGGCGCGGCGCCTGGCGCGATGACCCGGACCGAATAAAGGCAGCGCTCCTTGATGCTCTCAAAGAAGATCCGCCTCCGAGTCTTAAGGACATTGCCTTTCGTTATGACTACAGAACATGCATTCCGTTGAGGCGATTGGACCCACACACTTGCAAACAGATCGCTCTTCGATACCGAGCCTTTCACAGACGCTGGTACAACACCTGGGTCGTGCGCGACAGAGAATGCACACGGCAGGAGATCGAGTGCATTCTTAGAGAGTCCCTTGCTCGCGAGCGGCCGATCCCGATCACGCAGATCGCGGCGCAGCTAGGGCACGAGTCCCCGCAGCGATTACAAACACACTTTCCGGAGCTCTGTAAAGCAATCGCTCAAAAGGCGGCCGAGTGTCGAAGAGAATCCCGCGAACGGTTGCGGGCGGCCTTGGTCAGGGCCATAGCAGAAGACCCGCCACCGACAGCTAGATCTTTGTCAAAGCGAATGGGATGCAGCCAGAGTGCGCTGGACTACCATTTCCCGGATCTATGTAGGAAACTGCAGGCGACGAGAAGGGCGTCGAGAGCGTTCGAACGCGAGGCGATCAGACTGAAAATCGACACACTCGCAACCGAAATGAAAAATGCGAGCGTACGCGAGATCTGCCTGAAAGCCGGAGTCACATCGGAGTTCCTACTTACCAACTTTCCGGCCTTATATAAACAGATCGCTTCCAAGTATATGGCGCGCGTAAATGAACTGAGACAGCAGCGTCGTGCGGCGCTTCACCTTGATGTTCAAAGGGCGGTCATTGGACTGTCTCGGGCAGGTGCGACACCGACGCTGAGTAAAGTTATCCCGCTTCTCAGCTCGGAAGCCGCGCGGGACTGGAATCGGATCCGTCAAGAGATCAGCGATGCGATCCGCCGACTTAATTCGCCCGTGTTGGAAGCATAACCTTGCCGAACGGCAAAGTTATGGGTTAAGTCACAATAATAATACCGCTGAAGGAGGGAGCAGCGCAAAATGAACGAGAAGGTGCAATTTCGAACGAACGTCCCCGTAGAGGTCGCCTTAAAGTACAACGACGGCAAGGAAGTGACTGGCCAGTATGGCGATCAGGTGCTGTACACGCTCACTGATGGGCGGGTGATGTACGTCCCGCCGATCGTCAAGGGGAAGATCGACGAAGCAGGGATCAGCAAGGGCGAATTGTTTACGATCACGAAGGCGGAGAAAAAGAACGGCACTCGCCGCACAATCGAATGGGTTATCGGAACAAACGAAGACGTGCCGTCGAAAAGTGCGACACAGACGAAGGCGTCGGGCAGCGGACCTGCACAACCGGTAAGCAACGGCTCCGGGGGTAGCACGACTCAAGGAAACAGCAACGGCCGAAGGACGATTCCACCCGGAGATCCGAAGGGCTTTCTCGCAACCGGACAGGGCCAGTTTCTTCTGCAGGCTTTCTCAGCAGCCGTTGATTTGGCCGCTTGTACGGAACGGTATGCATCGACCTGTGGAATGCAGTTCCAATTCACGGGCGAGGATTTGCGTGAGATCGGCCTGAGTATTTACAGGAGTGGGAAGTAGGTGGACCATGAGTAACGGGCCGGAAGCGCTACTGCTGGCGGCCGAGGTTCTCTCTCCGAGCCAGGTTGCGCAATTTCTGAACTGTCCTGCGAAGTGGATGTTTCGATACCTCATGGATCTCAAGGAGCCTGGTACGTCCGCGCAGGCGTTGGGCAAGGCGTTCCATGAAACCATCGCGCACAATTTTCGTCAAAAGCGGGATTCCTCACGCGACCTGCCGTCAGCCGAATGCCTTGAATTCTTCCGGAAAGCTCTTGGCGAGCGCCTCCAAGAGGCGGTGCTCCAGAAAGGCGAACATCCCATGGAGTTCCTCGAACTCGGCGAGATGATGGTGGGGAAGTACTTGGCGGAGGCCGCCCCGCTGATTCAGCCCGCTGCGGTGGAGTCACGAGTCTCCGGGATCATCGGTGGGGTCAAGGTCGCGGGTTATGTCGATCTGATGGACATCGAAGGACGGATCATCGATTCAAAGACGGCGCTCAAACCGATCAGAGGAATCGCGCACGATCATCGGCTGCAGCTGATCAGCTACGTCATGATCACACCGGCGGCGAGCGGAGCCTGCCGCTTGGATACGGTCACGAAAGGAAAGACTGTCAGCCTCATCCAGAAGAGTTTTGTCGTCGCGGAGCAAGACCGGCGCTATGCGGAGGCGATCTACCCCATGGTCGAGGATTCCATTCGAGACGGGATCTTTCTGCCCCGCCGAAGCAGTCCGCTTTGCTCGCGGCGATACTGCGGGTTCTGGAAGGCATGCGAGAAGGAATATGGCGGCATTGTTCGCCCAGATTAGGCAGCGGCCGGATTTGTTACGAGGTCATGACTGCCATTTAGGGTAAGAATTTTACAAATTCGGAACGAATTTCCGGAACTAGCGCGAAACGTTTTGGCGCCCGGCGCGTTCACAGAATTACAAGGGACAGGGCGGAGCTATGAAGATCCGGCGAACGCTCAAAGCGCTTGGAATCGCAACGGCGGGCGCCGCTCTCCTGCTCGCTGGCCTCGTCTTCTGGAACCCAGCCACTCCTGCCCGCCAACGGTACCCTAATTCAAACAATCCACGTGAGTTGTTGGACGAGGCAGAGCACCTGTTTTGGCTCAACAATCCCCTCGAGGCACGGCCGCTGTACGCGCGAGCCGCGCAGTTGTTCGCGGCGGAGGGTGACAGACGCAATGCTTTCTACGCAAGCGTCAGCCAAATTCCAGCCGAGATGGAAAGCACGAATCTCGCCGATCTCTCCCAGTATTTGGCGAAGGAACTCCGGCGTCCCGGAATCGACAAGGACCCTCGCCTGCGCCTACGCGTGCTTGTAGTGAAGGGGGAAGTTGATTTGGACCTCGATGGCCTGTCTTCGCGGCCGGTTTGGAAGGAAGTCGAATCGCTTGCCGGTTCGATGGGAGAGCGGCAGCTCGCTTCACGCGCGTCGGGGGAGCTAGGAATCCTCGCTTTCCTGGAGGGCAACAGCTCGGAGGCAAAGTGGCGAGTCGGAAAGGCGCTGGTGTACGCCAAACTGGTCAACGATGTTGGCGCGCAGATTCGGTACCTCTCGATGATCGGTCAGGGGTTCGCTGAAGTCGGGCGGTCTGAAGAGGCGTTGAAGTATCTCGATGCGGCTCTCGACAAGGCCGCCAGGAACCCGGACACAGGATTTCCGAGGCTAGCGACAATCGGCAAAGTTTCCGCTCTTACCACTGCCGGGCGCTATGGGGAAGCCCGCGCGCTTCTGAATCATGCACTGGCGTTCGCGAAAGCAAAGAGCCTGATTGGTTACCAAGTCGATGCGTTGGCGCAGTACGGTGTGATCGCGGCCAAAAGCGGCGACACGCGGCGCGCGATTCAGTTCTATGAACAAGCCGCGGAGATGGCCTCCCGGATTCACTTCCTGCGAGCCACCGCGCAGGTTGAATCAGAGTTGGCCGTGTTGTACGAGAAACTGGGAGACCTCAAGCGGGCCAGGGAAAGCGCCGCGGAGAGTGCTAGCGCTCACCGAGCTCTTGGAGAAACATACGCCGTGCCTCATCACCTTGCGGTTCAGGCTAACCTTCTGGCAGAGATGGGCCAGTTGCGCGATGCGGAACACCTGTTTTCCAAGGCTGCCGATGTCACCGAAGCAATGCTGTTGAACGCTCCGAGCGTGACCGCTCGGCGAACAGTGATCGCCGCGATGAGTGAGGTCTATGTTGGTTATTTTTCCCTCGCGGCGGACCGCTTGAAGAATCTCGAGAAGGCCTTCCAGATTATCGAGGAGGCCCGGGGAAGGGTAGCCGCCGACGAGTTCAGGACTCATCTTCAGGAACCCGCTTCAGCCGGGGATGCGCCGAGTCCCGTGGAATTACGTATCGCGTCACTAAACAGTCGTTTGCTCGATTCCGGCGATCCAGCCGAACGCGCGAAAATCATGGATGCCATTTTTCAGGCGGAGCAAGAACTCGCGCCCGATCGCAGGCCGACCGGACGGGTAAGCCCGGTCCCGCTCCGAGCGCTCCAGCACGACCTCGAGCCGGGCGAAGTCGTGTTGGAGTATGTACTCCGCGAACCGCAATCGTATTGCCTCGTAATCACCCGGCAAGATGTGAGCCTCTCCAAACTGGCGGGAAGCCAGGAGATCAGAAAACTCGTAACGAATTATCGGAATTCGATTGGTAATAGAGATGAACGGCATCTGCTTTCAAGGGGGTTGTCGTCGGCACTGTTGAAACCGATCGCCCAGTATGACGGTAGCCGGGACGTTGTAATCGTGCCGGACGGCGTTCTGAATCTTATCCCGTTCGAAGCTCTTTGGTCCGAACGCGAAGGCTTCGGCCTGACCCGCCATTCGTTCACAGTCGTACCTTCGGGCACGGTTCTCCACCTGCTGCGTACAGAGCCGGCAAAGCCAACACGGCTGGCTTTTCTGGGTGTGTCCGCGTCGGAATCGGGAGTCCCGAAGAAGAAGCCCGTACTACGTTCCGGGCTAAGGATCTTTCGAGAACTCTTTGAGATCAGGCGCTCTGACCTTACGGCGCTTCCCTCCACGGAAACAGAGGTTAAGTCGATCGCGAAGCTCGTGGGCACGGGTAGTACGTTGCTGCTGCGCGCACAGGCAACGGAGGCGGCATTCAAGAGCGAGCCGCTCGAGGAAATGAGGGTGATCCACCTTGCACTTCACGGGTTGGCCGATACCACATTCCCGGATCGCTCCGCTCTGGTCTTTTCGGCTGGCGGCCGTCCGCAAGAAGATGGACTGCTGCAGGCAAGAGAAATCCGGAAGCTCCCAATGAATGCGGAACTGGTCACGCTCTCTGCTTGCGATGCAGGAATAGGCCGCATCGAAGGCGAGGAAGGAGTGTCGAGCCTGGTCGAAGCATTTCTCAACGCCGGCGCCCGAAGCGTCGTTGCCAGCCTGTGGCCCGCGGAGGATACTTATACGAAAGGGCTGATGGAAGCCTTTTACCGGCATCTTGCCCTGGGCGAGACGAAGAAGGAAGCATTGCGCCACGCCAAGATGGATATGCTTCGGGAGTTCGGCGACGCGGTGCCTCCTTTGTATTGGGCCGGTTTCGTTCTGGTCGGAGACGGGAACGGAAAGGTTGCATTTGGAGGTGGACCGTGACGGTCAGTCGAGAACAGCGAGGAGAAATTCTTGGCAAGGTCGATCGGCTGGTGCGTACCAGATTTTTCGACCCCAGTTTCAATGGGCGCAATTGGCCGGCCTTGGTCGACCAGCACCGGGAGCCGATCTTAAACGCCGTTTCGCCGGAAGAATTCGAGCTAAGAATGACGGCCCTGCTAAAAGAGCTGGGTACAAGCCACACTGGATTCTTCCGTCGTGAATCGAGAGTAGCCAGCCGCAATTCAATCAATGCGACGTTCAGGAAGCGGGAGATCGCGGAGGGGACCAGATGGGTCTTTCAGGACGTTCAACCCGGCGGCCCGGCTGATGCTGCCGGTATCAAGCCCGGCGACATCCTCCTGAGTATCGATGAGCAGGAGGTCGCTCCGCCGATTCAGCCTGAGTTTCGAATGGGGACCACCGCGGGAGTGGCGGTCGTTCAGCGCAATGGCGCAAGGCGTCTGGTCAACGTCGAGCTGAGAGTTCCTCTTGCCAAATATCGCGAGTGTCCGTATGCGGAGCCGCGCGACGTAAGCGCACGAAAACTGAGCGCTAGTCTTGGAGTATTAAAAGTGACACTCTTCCCTGGGATTATTGGCATAGATTTCGCCCGAGATGTTGATCGCGCAGTGGCGGACATTCGGGACTGCGATCGCCTGATTGTGGATCTGCGAGGCAACCCCGGCGGGGGAATTGGCGGGCTGCGATTGATGGGATACCTGACCCCAGCCCGGTTGCCGGTGGGATATAGCCTGACGCGGCAAAGTGCGGAACGAGGATACAGAAAGGAAGACCTCCCGCAATTTCGCGGAGTTCCGTCACAGAAGTGGATGCTGCCATTCCTGCTGCTTCGTTTCGCAGGCAGAGATCACTCCATCGTGGTTGTAACAGAAGGGCTCGGACGCCAGAAGTTTCATGGCCGCATCGTGGTTTTGGTGAATGAGCATACTTCTGGCGCCGGTGAAATGGTTGCCGGATTTGCGAAAGAGAACAGCTTGGCGAAGATCGTCGGCACGAGGACTGCCGGCCGCTTGCTCGGTGGGGAAGGATTCAAAGTTGGAGCTGGGTATATTACGTTTCTGCCGGTGGGCTGCTACCTCTCGTGGGGCGGCCACCGTTTTGAAGGGAACGGCGTAACGCCCGACCTGGAGGTCGACTGGTCGCCGGAAAGCATCGCGGACGGGACGGACAACCAGTTGAATAGGGCGGTCGAAGTAGTCAACAGCCTATAATCCTACGGGAGCACGAGCGGCGAGTAGCTCCATTCGGAATCATCTTTGCGAACGCCGAGGGCATATTTGCCAGAGCGCAGCTTGGCGGAGTTCAGATCAATCGCCAGCACTGTGGAACCGTCCCGGCCCAGCACGGCTTGTCCGGACGTGGACAGAAGGGGATCCGTTTGCCCATCACGACAGACCTGAACCTGGTACGCTCCAGGTTCACTTCCGAGAGGCAACGTGAGAGACAGGTGCACGATGCCGCGAGGCAATACGAACGGAGAAGGATGAATTGCCGCTTGATGTAGTCCCCGGAATACCGGCCGCTCCTGAAGGTTGAATGCTGTGGCGAATTGCGGCGTCGGAGTGCGATAAAGCGCACGGTAGCCAATGAAGACTATGCTGGCAAGGATCAGCGCTGCGGCCGTCGCGATGCTGGTCAGCCGAATCACACGGCGTCGGCGGATCTGATTACGAATGCCTAAATACGTTGAAAAGCAAGGCGAACAATGGAAGATGTGCTCTTGGTCTGGCGCACTGATCGGGACGGTTCTGCGGGCCATCCCTTCCAAAATTTCCGGAGCCGGGCAACCGATGCGCTGGGGGTTGGGATAGGCCCTGATAATAGCCTGGCGGAACCATTCGAGCTCATCCATCCGTTAGGATATATTACGACGAATCCCGGCGATTCAGGGCCTCGATGATGGACTGAGCTTTAATTCGAACCTGTTTCATGCGCTTCGACGTAGTGCTTGGGTTCGCACGCAGCATCATCGCGAGGTCCCGGGCCGAGGTTTTTTCGAGGAGCGCCCGAAAATAGGGGATGTCCTCGGACATGAGATTATTCTCCACGATCGACAGGAGTTGCTGAAGATAAACCGTCTCGGAGGGATCCGAACGCGGATCGGCGATCATTGCCGCATCGATCTCCGCCGGGCGGCGGCGCAGCGTTTGTTCGGCGACGGGCAATTCGGCAACTGCGGCCAGCCATTGGCTCTCGGACAGGGTTTGGACGTGGATCTTAAGGAGTTCGAGATTCACACGCCTTCGCCCACCCAGATGAAGGCGAAGCCAGCGGGCAACCTCCTTAAAGTGGCTGCCGGCGGGCAAGAACCCATCAGGAACAGACTTTCTTTCGCTTGACGCGAACCCCTGAGCGCTCTTGATCGGCACGTGGAACCCCGATCGGGAACGCCCTATTTTACTCCAAAAAAACCTCAATCCAAACCGGCGAATTTGGCGTTCTGAAAACCTTATATAAGTAGGGGCTCTTTTTCCTGGAGAGACGCCCCAAAAGGGTAGCGCGAAAGCGCTGGCGATCGGATTAGGTATTCAAACGAGCTGACGCTAATCAGGGGCCCGCCGTAGTGGCGGGCATTCGTCCGGGTAATCAGTTGGAGGACGAAATGGAAGAGATCAAGACAGAGGCCGGCGTAGTCATCGACAGCGCCACAGTGAACAGTTTCTGGACGCGCGAGCGGGAAGCTGTGTTGCGGAAGGGACTTCCGGAGGAGCCGAACGCGAAGGGCAAGGCGATCGACAAGATGCGGGCTCTGCACCCCAAACTCAAAAAGCTCAATACGATCGAGAAGCGACTCGATGGCGTGGCGCCCAATGGTCTCGCCATTTGGATGACAGCCGAATTCTGGAAGCGAGAGATCGATCTTGCACTAATTGAAGGGATCTACTCCGGACAAAAGAAGCGCCCCGAGGCGCTCGAAAGAATCCGCGCGATCTGGCCGGAGCTCGACGGCGAAGCTCTACGCGAGCGCATGGAAAAGCTCGCCTCCGATAGTCAGCCGGAGTGGTTCCAGAAAAGCTTCTGGGACCGCCTGGACCCGATTCTACTCGCCGGGATGAAGCAAGGAAAAATCGAAGAACGGCAAGCGATTGACAAAGTGCTCAAGCTGCATCCGGAACTGCGGATCGAGCGGGTCTGGGCGCGAATTCGCGATCTGCGCCATCGAAACCGGAAGGCGACTCAGCCGCACATTGGGCCATTTCCGTGGACCGAGGAACAGGAACAACGTCTCCTCGCGCTGTACAGAGAGGTCGGGCTGAAAGAGGCTGTCTCGATCCTGCAGCAAGCGACAGGCTGGCCGCGGGACGCCATTATTCGCAGGGCGCACAAGCTCGGCGTGCCGAAGAAGGAATACCAGAGGAAACAGGAATGGAGTGAAGTCGACCGGACCTTTCTCCTGGTTTCGGTCCGGCATACGCCGGTCAAAAGGATAGCGCGACAATTGGGACGTCCGGAAAAAGCCGTCTGGGTGCAGGTTTGGCGAGAGGGCTTGCCGGCCGCCTGCGAGGAGGGGTATAGCCGAAGAGAACTGTGCCGGAAATTTCATGTTTCCTCAGTAACGCTGCGCCGATGGATCCGTTCGGAGTGGCTGAAAGACGGCGCTGACAGGCGCGTCCCCGAACGCTCGGTCAGGGCCTTCTTGCGCCAGCATCCGGACTTGGTGGCTTGGGATCGGCTCGATTCAGAAGCACGGGACTGGGTATTGGAGCTTTCCGCGAAAGAAGATGGGGCAAATGAAGTAGTAGTTGCCAAAGAGAGCAACGGAAAGCGTGTCAAGCCTTCGTTTGAGAAGCAGCTTGCCGCCGCCACTGGTCAAACGTAGGAAGTACGCGAGGCCGCTGGCGCTTCCAATCCTCATCACATTGAAGCCAATAGTCGGTGATCTGATCCATCCGAGGGTCCCTCGTCGCGTAGTAGCCAAGAGCGTGCAGCCATCCCTCTGCCCGAGCGAACCCGAATCTTTCGCGGTCAAGCCAGGAAATCAGGCGCAGCCAGAGAAAATCCCGTTCGCGCGGATGCGCACGACGGTATGATGCAGCATCATCCAGGAACCCTGGGCAGCGGTCGTCCAACAGGCTCTTCATCTCCGCAGAAATGCCTCCCTCGACTTCCACAATCAAGCGAACCCAGAACGCGAACGCGCGCCACTCGATGTACTCGGTGACGGCGGTGGCGAGGCGTTCGGGATCAGTGGACGGCAGTTGGGACTCAGCCAGTTTTTGGGATTTGCGCGCCAGGGCGGTTTCGGCTCGGCGATACATCGTCTCTTTCTTCATGGCGGAAGTGACACTCACGGGGAAGCCTGTTCGTATTGGCGACTGTGGGCCAAGCCCTGTCGCAAGCCGTGCTCGGTAAACTCCGCTGTACCATATCGCGGTTGCGCTGCGCAAGATTTGGTGCGATTTCGCCGGCACGGGGACCTCTTCTCATAGGTCCGTTGTGGAGCGAAGGTTCCTGCGAGAGGCGCACTTTTACACAATGACCAATCAATCAGTGGCATGTGCCCGCGCGGTCGGTGATTTAGGCGTTCTGGTCCTCTGGCTGGCGGCGGGATCGGAAGAATTACGTGCTCAACGGCCGAGAGGCCAATCTTTTCCGATTCCGTGGCGGCGAAACCATGCAGCAAGTTCTTCTTTGGTCTGGACTTCATCCAGGTCTTGGACCAAGCAGAAGACATTGTGACCGGCTCTTTCCAGCCGGCGCAACTCAGTTTGCCAGCTCTCAACCTCGAATTTCAGCTTACGGCGGGCGCGGGGATCCAAGGCCTCGCCCTGCTCGTCGCAATACTCATCAAGCAGGTACATAAGCCCGGCTGTTCGCAACGGTTCTTCATGGTAACGAATCTGCGTGACCGTGCTCGTACCGTGATCGGCAACGATGGCACTCGCTACCTCCCGGCGCAGTGCCTCCAGTTCGCCCACGTCGAATCTGGCCTCGTCCCCGAGCCGGATGGCAGCTGTCAGGGCAGCATAGAAAGCCTCCGTCACCTTCGCTTCTTTCGCTGCATTGTTTTCGAGTGGGCGCGTGCGTACCTGGTCGCTATCCGGCGAGCGTGGCGCGGTGTCATTCCGATGGCGCTCCCGCGCCTTCATTCCCTCAGCCCAACGTTGGGATTTGGTGATTAACTCTTTGAGGAACGGAGCCTTGGCGTCGGAATAGACGATAAGGCTGGAGCCGCCTTGCGCAAGGATCTCGCGTTTCTGCCTGCCATAGAAATCCGCCTCATGCAGGTTGTCCCTGAGGTAATCACGCAAGGCGAGGTTCTGTTGCCAGAGTTTTCGGTCCCACACGGCTTGGAGGTTGACTGGGAATGGCGGATTCCGCCGGCGAAAATAACGGCCGCCGGGGACGCCGGCTTCGCCGAGATCCTCGTAACCAGCCGTCGCCATAACCGGCACCAAAGCCTGCGCCGAAGTGGGCTTTGCGACTGAAGCCTGCAGATCGATGATCGGCTTGGCCGTGAGGCCCGGAATGGCGGTGCTGCCGATGTGGACGATCTCGCGCGCCCGGCGGCCGAGGACGACCCGAAGTCGGTTGATCTCTTCCTCAGCTCGGGCGGGCCAGCCTGGGTCGTAGGCACTTAATTCGACGTGTTCGTCGAGCTTGGGCCGGGGCTGGTGCGTCGATGTTGCCACGTTCATTTATAATATCGCCCTTGGGGATTGGCGTCGGGCAATCGGATTTTCTCAGGCAAAGGCGCGCGAGAAAACGGGGAAGGCTCTGGCCCCTGACAGGCGGACCGTCCGTTCGAATACGAAGACTGGCAGAAGTTGCGCGGCCGATAGGCTGAACTCTTATTAGACCCCGACAAGAGGGATCGGCAAGGGGCCACGCCGACTCTCGGTATGATGACCCTGAGGTGGAGGCGAGGTGGAGGCGGGGTTGCGTCCGCTGTGATCGTCGTCATTGAGTGGCGAAAATGGAGGCTGCGCACATGCGTCAGTCAGGAACTGCTGTCCAAGAAGTGACCGTCTCCGCAAGAACGCCCGCAGACGGGCCAAGTGACTGCGAGAGACTGTCGCCACGGACGGGCGCATATCGCTTTCGAGAAAGCGGCGAACAGCTTTTTCGTAGTACCTGGTCCGCTCCGGGCGTGAAATACAGATTGGCGAGCGGGTATCTTTGAGATTTCACCAAGGCCGCGCCTCGATCGATAACGGACGCGATCGGAGCCCGATGAGATAGTAACGCTAACGTGCATCCCTTGAACTTGATAACAGAGACTCGGCGCCGCTGTAGGCGACTGAGTACTTTACTTCATCAAGCGGGCCGTTTGTATTTTAGTGGTGCCGGAATTGCCCCACGCAATCAAGGTTTCACCGGCCACCTGCAGGAGTCGCGGATAGCCAATGCTTGACCGGGACCCCTTGGCAACTTCGATAACAGGACCGGTGCCGCCCGCGCTGCTGACGCGGCGAGCGAGCAGGCGGACCCCGTCCGCACCTGAGCCTTCCTCAAGCCAGGACACGAGCGCCCCACCCTGATCGTCGAGGGCGACCGACGTGTGGCCAAAGGAATTGCCCGTACTGATACGAACCGGCTTGGCGAAAGTCGCACCGCCGTCATTCGAGAGTACGAGTTGCGTTCGTGGAGAATCCTGCGCTTCGGTATACCAGGCGATTGCAACACGATTATTCCGGGCCGCGGCGGCTGCACCATTCACAGGGCACGCGTTGATCTCCCATTTGTCGGGATTCAGGATCTTCGACGGTAACCAGCGGCCGTTCTCGAAGCGAATAACCGCGATGTCGCGAATATCCTGCGGCGTGTGGTCCCGGTAGGCAACAAGCAGGCCTTTCGATGTTTTGACGATGCTTGTCGGGCAACAGGTACAAACGTCGGAGTCCAGTGTCTCTTCCTTGACAACCCGGCCGTCGCTAGTGACCACGGTCCTCTTCAAAGCAGATGGCGCATCCTCGCCCTTTAGCGCCTCTAGCCAGACAAGAGACGCCTCCTGATCGCCGCTCGCCACCATAGAAGCCAATGCATGTTGAACGGGGCTGCGATCGCGATGGGCCATGACCGGCGCCGTCCATCGAATGCCATCTTTGGACGCCGAAACATATAAATTCTCCGCCTCTCCCGAGCCGGGCGGCAGCTCGACCCATTCCGCCAGCAACGATCCGTTCGAAAAAGAAATCACCGACGGCGACTCCGCTGGCTGACGGAAGAATTCGCGGTTTGCAATGATCGTCCGCGGTTCGGACCACTGACCGCTCCGGCGTACGGAGTAGCGCAGCGACAGCGAGCCGTCCTTGGCTTTCTCAAGCCAGCTTAACAACGCGCCGCCGTCTGCTGTTGTGGCCCAGTGCGCCTGAAGGCTGACCGAGCCAGACGGATTGGGCATTGGTTCCACGCGGAGCGTTTGCCCGAAAGCCGCGATGGACATTGTAACCAGCAGAAGAACCGCATATTTGATTCGCATACCTCTATTTCCTTTTCCTTTCAGGACCGAGTTTCAGAACGTAAGTTTCAACGCCGCTTGTACCAGCCGAGGAGGCGCGGCTTTCACTACCTGCCCAAAGAGAGGGCTGCTTATGTCTCCATTTACTGCCGCAGGTCCGAAGAACTGCGTGTGATTAAAAGTATTGAACGTCTCCAGCCGGAATTGCAGCACTTTTGATTCGGAGAATTTGAAGTTTCGAAGTAGAGCGATATCCGAGTTGAACATTCCCGGCCCATGAAAGGACCGGCGCGAAGCATTGCCGGCAGTACCCAGGGCATTCTGAGAAAACGCGGAGACATTAAAGTACGGCAGGCCGTTGCGCGGATTTCCGTTCAGGTTTAGGCGGGCACCACTGTAGTCTGGTAAATCGAGGCTGAAATTGTTAACACCGTTGGGAAGGCTGCCCATCAGTGAATTGTCGCCATCGGAGTGAAGCGTCACCGGAAAGCCGGTGCTGGCGCGCGTGATGCCGGAGAGGGTCCATCCTTCGAGAAGCTTCTTCCCGTGTTTTGAGAGGCGATCCCATGGAAGTTGCCAATCGTAGCTGGCAACGAGGTTGTGGGTAAGATCCCACGCCGAAAGCGCGCGCGTCGCGCCAAAATTATAAGGGTTGACTGGATCTGAGAGCGCCGAAGCCTGGTCGATGGATTTGCTGAAGGTGTATGCGATAAGAAAATTGAGATTCTTGCTGGTGTGGCGCAGAGTGGCTTGAAAGGAATTGTAGTTTGAATTCCCGATGCTCGCATCGTAATCGTCATTTCCGTAGGGAGGTCCCAAGCCTTGACGAGTGCCCTGTATTACCTGGCCAGTGGCGGTGACGTATCGGGTGTCCTCCCCGAACGGTCCGCAGGTTGGAGAAGCGGGAGCGACCGCACGCGGCTGGCTTAAGGCAAGGCAGAGAGCCGGATTGCCGGGATTGGCCGAATATACCACCATCAGATGATGCGCTTGCGATCCGATGTAGCTTAGACTCAGCAGCGTTGCGGGGCTAAGCTGGCGCTCGATCGAAAGAAAGTAGTTCTCCGTGTATGGGATTGTGTCCCACGGCGGCGTGGCGGTCATTCCAGTGAGCGGCAGAAACTCGGAGAAGTTGATGCTGGAGTCCGGATTGGCTGATGTATGTCCGCTGAGGGAGGGAAATGTCAGGGGGAACGGATTAGGGTTGATCTGCCCGGCCGCCGTTATGAAAGGCGTGGCGAAAAGAGGTTGCCCCGGACTGACCGTGAGACCGTAGGGCGGCTGGGGCTCGTCAAAGGCGACGGTGTTGCCTTGGATCACGGAGTAGAAAATGCCGTAGCCGGCGCGGATGCTGCTTTTACCGGGTCCACCAAACACCTTGCCCAGCAAGCCATCGGTTGTAGCAGGTGAATACGCCAGCCCCAAACGGGGAGCAACGCGATTGCGTTCCGGCACCAAGGTGTTCGGAACGCCGCGGTCGCCAACATAAACCAAGCCGACGGGAGCATTGGGAAAGACCTGCGATTGCTCACCTGGGATGAACGTCGGATTCTGGTCGTATTTCTCGGACCAGTACTGCATCAGTTCCCATCGCACGCCGTAGTTTAGAGTGAGACTGGAGTTCAGGCGCCAGCTATCCTGCACAAAAGCACCTGCGTATTTGTGGCGCGCATAATAGGGCTGCGCGTCGGACTGATTGAAATTGCTCGCGACGCCGATCAGGAAATCCGCGAAATCGAGCCCGGTCTGCGATCCGGAAAACAAAAAGGACCCATTGAACGTGGCATTCGGATTGACGTTGACTTGCGCGATGTTGGCCTCGAAACCGGATTTGAGGGTGTGGCCTCGCACCACACGCGAGAAATTGTCGCTGGCAGTGAAGGTATTGTTTGCTTGTTTGAGATTGGTCGTGGGTGCTCCCATCGTGAACGAATTGAAAATGACGTTTTCGACGCCCTCAATGGACGGAGCCAGCGGAACGATGCCGGGCGTGCCCGCGCCAGTGACGAATCCCTGCGATGCCAGACTCGGCCCCACGCCACCGGCTGGTTGACCGACGTTGTTGGAGCTTCGCATGTAACTCAAGTGAAGCTCGTTGACCGCATAGGCTCCGAAGGTCTTTGTGTGGCCGAGGTTGATGAGTTGCGCGCGCCCCAACGTCAATGCGTTGAACCCAGGCACGCTCGCGCCACCCTGACCGGTCGGGTAAGGATTGTTCAGCGTATAGTCATCGAAAAAGTAATACGCCGAGAGCAGCCCCCAACGACCGTTGTCATCATCGATGCGGAAACTGGTCTTGTCGTCGTGCAGCCTTTGGCCTTGGGCGCCCGTTGAAAAGGTGCTCGGACCGGCATTAGGCGAGGGGATGTATTGCAGCAGATGTTGGGCCGGTGCGGACCAAACCCGCTGTGGAACAACCGCATTCGGAAAGACACATTGTGTGCTCACCGTGCAGCCGGGTGTGTAATAGGGCTCGCTCGCGGTGACGCCATAGCCGAGTCGCTCTGAAAGGAGATTTGCGAGATAGGGACTGCTGACAGCACCCTGAAGTTCTCCTGCCAGATCGCTCAGGTTCCCGCTTCGATCCGCAAGCGATGGAACCGCGATGAGTCCGGTGTCGATTCCCTGATTCGTCCGTGTGCCCTGGTAGTCGGCGAAGAAGAAGATCTTGTTTCTCTTGATGGGTCCGCCGACCGTTCCGCCGAACTGGTTTTGGCGATAAAAGCCGCGGCCGGGTGAAAAGAAATTTCGCGCGTCCAGATCTGTGTTCCGCAAGAATTCAAAGCCGCTGCCATGGAATGCGTTGCCACCCGACTTCGTCACGACATTAACGATGCCACCGCTATAATCCCCATATTCAGCATTAAAGTTGTTTGTCAACACGCGGAATTCAGCGATGGAATCGAGATTGGGCACGATTGTGGTCCCCCCGTTCATCAGCTCCTTGACGTCGCCTCCATTTACCATGAACCCATTGGCGTCTTCCCGCTGCCCACTGATTGACTGATTGCCCGGATTCAAACCGCCAGAGGGTGCAATCGATACAGCCGCTCCTGCCATCACAATGGAATTCGGCTGCTGCGTCGACATCGGCACGATTCCCGGCTGAAGCGCCAACAAATCTGTATAGCTTCGGCCATTCAGCCCTACCGAGGTCATTTCATTACCGGTCACCACCTGGCCGACCTGAGTACTGCTCGCCTCCACCTGAGCCGCAGCCTCGGAAACCGTCACCTCCTCCGTTTTCTCGGCCATGGTCATCGTGAAATCGATCTGGAGGGCGCTGTTTGCATCGACCGCCAGCCCCGTTCGCTTGTCGGATGTGAACCCGCTGACTTGAATCTGGAGATCGTAGTGACCCACAGGGAGACTGGGAAAAGCGTACGTACCTTTGGCGTCGCTGGTCGTTTTATACGTGAGGCCCTGAGCGGTATTCGTGATCATCACCGTAACACCTGGAATGACAGCGCCACTCGGGTCTTTGATTGTTCCTGAAATGCTGCCGCTAACGGCCGCAATGACAGCGGGCAGAGTCCCGCAGAGGAGAGCCATCACAAATAGCGCCCTATTTTTCATGCGTGTCATTCGGTACGCGTGCATTCCTGAGCGCGGATTGTCGCTCTTTGCAAATAAGGAACGCCCGAAGCATTTAGCCTATCCTTGAAACTCGTAAACCGCACTTGCAATGTAGTCACGTTACGGTCAGTGACCGCGCGTGAGACCCCAGTCATTCTTCTTTCTAAACGAGATCGCGCTTTTGGACTTCGTTGAACATCCCATTCTCTTGGACCCCGGCGCTCTTGGGCGATAGCTCGACCAGCAAACCTTGGCGGTGGCCCGATCACCTGCGGACAGTGCGCCGACAAGGCGCGCCGGAGGCGCGGATTCGACACACCTCCAACGTCGCTGCGCAATGCGTAGCGGTCTTCGACTGTCGCGGACGAGTCGCGATTAATGCTTGTCGGCTTTTTTGGCGGTGGTTGCCGTTCCTATCTCAACCGTATGGGCAACCAGCTTCTCATTCACCTCCATGGCATGGATCACGATTCGATCGCCGACTTTGATATCAGTCTTCTGGATCGGCTGCTTCGCGCGCTCAAAAGTCGTCATTTTCGCATCGAATCCGACTTCGACAATCTTCCCGGCCGTCGTCTTGACAGTGACTGATGTATCCGAAATCTTCGTGACGGTTCCCGTCACGTGCTCTTCGCCGCCGTGAGCGGTCGCGATGGTTGGTAAGAGCGCAAGCGACAGGATCGCGAGAAGCGCGACCTGTACCTTGAGCTTAGTGCTGGTGCGAATGCTGGTTGTGTTCATGTGACTGCTTTGTCCTTTCATCTGATTGACCTCCATTTAGAAACTCCCTTTCTTCCTGTTCTTCCTTCAGTTCTTCCGGGCTCTTCGGATTCAATTCCTGCATTTCCTGCTCTTCCTGAGGTGTAAGCTTTGGTAAGTGACGGATGAACCGGACCAGTTTCCACGAATCCTGATCATCGTGAGTTGTGCCATTGCCCCAAGAGGGCATTCCGGTCAGCCGTATGCCGTTCTGGATGATGTAGAACAGCTCGCCGTCGCTCAGGTTCTGCGTGTCTGCCTTCCGCATATCCGGAGCCGGCGGGTACATGTGTTTTCCCATCTCGGCATCGCCGCTCCCGTTGTTCGAATGACAAGCTGCACAATGATCAGCCCAGTGCGCGCGAGCCTCGGCAAGGATTTCTGGCGAATCCGGCACCGGATTTGTGCGAGTCGTTGCATCCGCTGGCACGGCCATCGCGCGGGCTTGGCGTGCCGCCCAACGCTCAATTGTGCTCGGTTGCGCGCGGGCGCTGAAGCCGTTTGCACCCGCCTTCAGGAAAACAAGGCCGATGGCGCCGACGAGGATGACTAGCGCCAACGCTCCAGCCAAGAACCAAATTAGTCTATGCACAGGCCGTACTTCCTTTCCGCAAGATCTATTGAATCGGAGCCGAGCTGGATCCGGCGCCGCGTGTGCTGGTCATCGACACGCCTCCCGGCGGCATAAGGCCGTTCGCTAATCCGAATCCCCGAATCAGGAGTGAACTTTGCCAGGCCCCTGCGAGCGCCTGGACGTAATCTGCTTCCAATTGGAACAGCGTTCGTTGTGAGATCAGCACCTGGGGGTATGCGCCGGCCATTCGTTGATAATTTGTCTGGTATAGCTTGTAAGCCTGCTCCGCGCGCGGCAACATCTCCGATTTGTATTGCTGGACCGTCACGCGAGCCGTTTCGTAATCGCGAAATATGGTCGCAAGGTCGCGCTCCAACTGAAGCTTTACTCGCGCTAGTTCCTGCTTCGCGCTCTCGATCTGTGCCTTCGCCGCCGCAATGTTGCCCTGGTTGCGATTGAAAATCGGCAACTGCACTCCAACCTGGGCGCCGCCCATGAGCCCAGTGGGCCGCCGGGTCGTCTCGAGCGGTTCGTAGTTTTGCGCCAGTATTCCGGTAACCTGAAGATCCGGAATCGGAACTTTTTTTTCCTGGACCAAAGAGGCTTCCGCCCGTTCGACTGCTTGTTGAGCCAGCTTCACTTCAGGACTTTCGCGTAACGCCGTGCCGATCCATTCCTCGTAATTCAGGTCCGGGATCCCTTCAAGATCGCCTTCCAGACTTGTCATCGCCAGGCCAGGCTTCCCCACAACGGCCGCCAGGACTCTCCACGAAGCCTGAAGGCTCTGTTGAGCAACGCGAAGACCGACCATTGCTTGTTGCTGCTCTACTTCGGCCTGTAAGATATCCGGACGGTCGGCTTGGCCAACGTTGCCTAATTGATGAGAGGTTTGGGTTGCATCAGTTGCTAGTTTGACGAGGTTCTGCCTCACCTCAACCAATCTCTGCGCTGCGAGCGCTTCGTAAAACGTCGCGCGCACATTGTTAAGGATGCGCAGGCGCTGGATCTGTGCACCCGTTTCGACCTCATTCGCTTCTAATTGCGCTACGCGGCGGGCTGCGCGGAGCTTGCCGCCGAGGACGATGGTCTGACTTGCGAATGCCCCTTGTTTCCCACCGCCGATATACCCACCGCGAATCTCGTCACCGTAATAGCCGACCGTAGGATTTGGATAAAGTCCCGCCTGACGGGCCAGTCCCGCGGCCGCTTGCAGGTTCGCCTGTACCTGGGCCACCGTCGGATTGTTCGCCAGCGCCATCTGCTCCAGATCCTCCAATCGCAGTCCGCCTTTGCCAGCGGCCGCTTGACCGCCGGAGGTATTTTCTTTCGGGACCACTTGCACGTTGTACAAGGTGGTATCCCCTTCGTAGACTGTCGCAGTAATCTGATCGCCGGCCTTCACTTGGTTGAAAACCTCGTCCTTGTCGACTCTGTACCCCATCGTCATCACGCCCATCCATCCCTCGATAGGCTGGTTCGTGACGGTAATCCGTTTCGCCGTCGAGTCCACGCTTTCGACTTTGCCGCGAAACGCGAATGACTTTTTCCCACTCTGCTGGGCGTGGAGGGGAATTAAGAGAAAACAAATGAGGGCGCTCATGAGAATGCTCTTCATTTCGCGTTCCCCCGTTTGAGTTCCATGATCTTGTCGTATTGCTCGGGCGGCAGGACTCGCACTAAGGTCATCATTCCGCCGATAAATCCGCTCCAGCCTGCGGGCAATCCATACGTCTCGGGTTTTTCAACCTCCTTGTCCATGGCCATCATGGGACCTTCCATATAGGCGTCCTGAGGGAAGAGTGGCACCTGATCGGCGTTCTTCGGCAGCGCGGGCATGTTCATTCCTGGTATATTGCCGTGATCCGCCATTTTCGAGTGATCCATCCCAGGCATATTTGCCATGGCCTTGTCCGCCGCGCTTTGAGAAAGCGGTCCGTTCGCGGTTGCCGTGCCCGTGGTAGACCCGACCCCGAGACCGCGGCCAAGACTGGGGGCCTTGTTCTCGGAAGTGGCGTTGCCGTCCCGCAACATGCCCATGGCTGCTTCCATGCTGGCCCCTCCCTGCATGCCCTGGCCGAGACGGGTCATCGGACCCACGTTGGAGGACATCTGGTTCATCATGTGGTGAGGAAGATGACAGTGGAACATCCATTCGCCGGTGCGGTCGGCAATAAATTCGATGTCGCGCGCCTGCGCCACGCCGACCAAAGTAGTGTTGCCTCGCAGCCACATGGTCTCAGCCTCCCTGGCTCCCTCGTGGCCGGTGACCCAGAATGTGAAGCCATGAAGATGAATCGGATGATGGTCCATGCCGAGATTTATTATCCGGATGCGGACGCGCTCACCGTGCTTAACGACGAGCGGCGTCGTTGCAGGACCTGCCTTTCCGTTGAACGTGAGCCAGTTGAACTCCATGTTCATGCTGTTTGGCATCGTTCTGTTCGGAAGCACTGCATACTCCTGCAGCGCGATCAAAAAATCCTTATCGACCCGCGGCGTATACGGCGTCTTCGGGTGGATGATGAAGCCGCCGAGCAGGCCCACCATCTCCTGCATCGCCATGTGCGGGTGATAGAAGAATGTGCCGTTCTGATGCAATGGAAACTCGTAAACGAAACGTTCACCGGGCATCACCAGTTTCTGAGTGATGCCGGGTACGCCATCCATGTCGTTGGGAAGCTCGAGTCCGTGCCAGTGAATGCCGGTAGGCTCGGGCAGGTGGTTATCGAACAGGATGCGCACCCGATCTCCCTCATTGGCCTGAATCGTCGGCCCTGGTGCACTTCCGTTAAATCCCCAGAGGTCGAAGGTTCTCCCTGGAATGACCACCTGTTTCACTGGCTCGGCGATCAGATGGAAAACTTTCACGCCGTTGTCCATGGTGAATGGCAGATCGGCGATATCAGGCGTCACGACCGGCACGGCTGGACCAGATTGGGGCTCCTTAGAGTTTGGTTGCTGCGCTCGTGCGGTTCGTGATAACGCCGCTGCTCCGAGGCCAAGTCCAAGGACGTTCCTAAAGAAACTTCTACGGGCATTCATTTCTATTTCTTCCTTTCGGTTCAAACGCAAGCTGCTGATTTCGATTCGCAGAGGGAAGGACGCCGTCGGACGAATGGTAAACGCCCAAATGACGTGCATCGTATTCGCGCAAGATGCGGAACCAGCTATACGGGAATTGAAGGGAAGGTCTAGATCCGAAGAACGGTAATTGCTTGTGAAGGGAGCCGATCGGGAGGAGAACCAGTATCGAGTACAGCCACAACTGGCGCCTGACTTAGCACACTGGACGAATCAACCGTCAGCACGGCCACCGTGGGAATCCAGCTCGCAACGCCCGCCTTGGCCATTCCGGCCTCGGGAGTGGTGAAGTCGGAATGATGGTGTACACAAGTTTGCTGATCTTGCTCGGGGGCGTTGTGGTGGTGATGGCAGCCGCCCGACGGCATTTGAGCGGGGCTGCAGGGGGCGATTGCACACTTCCCGTAGCACTGCGCGTTCGTGAAGAGCGCTGTGATGGCGAGTAGAGCGACGGCGCGAATGCAGCCGGAAATCATCCTCTTTCAATCTAGCAGATCAACAACTGGTTGGGACGCTGATGTTCGGGACAGCGGGATCGAGCCTTTCTGCCTTCCACCGTCAATGGACGTGGTGAAAACCGTGTCCGGTGACGTGCATCGAGACGATAAAGATCACCAGCAAGATACCGGCTGCGACGAATATTTTGAGCCCGCGCGGAACGCATCTCGCGTCGGTTCGTCGATAGCACCGGACGCGCTCTCGGCTTCAGTACTCCCCGCCATGCTTGCGGCTGAGAGCTGATATCGCCGTGCTTCCTGTTTGCATCGCCCGTACACCGTTAAGCCCCACGGCTTATACACCGACAACGTCATGACAACGATCAGCACCAGCATGCCAAGGCCAGAAGCCCGCATGAGTACAAATCCGACGGAACCGAGTTGTGCTCTCAACAGGGTTCCAGCCGAACCTGATACGACTCTCGCCGCGGTGGCCACCGCGCTGTATTGATGCATTAGCAGAACCGCGACAGAAAGAATGGTCAGGAAGAATTTGACCACGACCCAATAGTGCCGGAATAGGCCCCACGGAGTGCCGATTGACTGGATCAGGCCGGTCGCCAGGGCAGCTAGGCTCAGCGGGACAATAATGTAAATCGAAATGAGGTTCATCGACAAGTAAGCGCCATGCACCACTTCAGCGCTATGGCTCGTCATTCCGGCGATGCTCAATGCAAAGAAAGCAGCAACCGCGCCAATCCACCCGACCGAGAACGCAATGTGGGCCGTGAGGGCGAATTTGCGCAGACGGGGGTTCATCGGCGCCCACCCCCGCTACAGAAGTCGCGATCGTCGAGTCGTGCTGCTCTGCTGTAACGGGAAGATTCAGGCGAAATCATTTCTGTCGCCCCTCACGCGCCGCATTGGCCGTCGCGGGTGCTGGGCCGGCACTTTGATTCCGGCCCATCGCGGAAACAGTTTCTGCCCGCAGAAGGGCTGCATGGCGGTAGATATGGTCCGTGCTGCGATCCAGGAATTCCGCTATTGCCCTCAACTGGTGTGCATCGAAATTCTCCAGCACCCCGCCAACGTCTTCTCGTTATGGTTGCAGCACACCATTGATGGGGGAAATTTTAGTTACCAAATGGAGAATCTGTTTGCGCTGGTCATTGGCATCGGGCTCACGACGCAAATATCCAGCCCGCTCGAGCCTGCCAACTACTCCCGTGATCGCACCACTCGTCAGGCCGGTGATGGTGCCCAATTCGCTTCCGGCCATCGGCCCGCGATCGCGAAGCAGGTCGAGACATTTATCGTCCGTTGGCCCAAGGCCGAGGCGCTCCGCCAGGGCGTGGTGAAACAGAACCACTGCTGTAGTCTGCTTCCGCACCAGCGTTCCAACGATTTCCTCGACCAGCCCTTGTCTGGCCCCACGTGTCCCCTTCATCAACCGACTGTGATTGCCTATGCGTTGCATTCGCTTATCATCTAAGATATCTTCTAAAGGAAATTGCGTCAACTCCGCGGTCGGCTGGCCGGCGAGGACTTGCGTCTGCTGCTGCGCGAGCAAGGCTCCCGGCCGGTTCTCGGCAGGCTGCACGGCTATTTAATCGAGGTCCGCGAGCAACTGCTGCCCAAAAGCGAAGCCGGGCAGGCGGTGAACTACATTCTGAAGAACTGGACGGCGCTGACGCGCTACTGCGAAAATCCGGACCTTTCGATCGACAACAATCATACCGAGCGATCTTTGCGCGGCTGGTGTCAAGGGCGGCCGCGGCAACTGGACCTTTTTCGGCAGCGATCGCGGCGGGCCGCACGGCGGCCATTTTGTGCGGCTTCGTCGCCTCCTGCGAACTGGTGAAGATGGACCGGTTCGCCTGGTTCTACGATGTGCTCTCGCGCATCGCGGTGCAGCCCATCACCCGGCTCGAAGAACTACTTCCGCACCGCTGGGCGCAGACCCGCGCCTCTAGATCCACTTCCTCTCCACCAAACCGTTCTCCAGGCGGTGTTCATGGGATGGATACGGTAGTTCGATACCGGATTCCATCGGCGCAGCAGGAGGTTGGCCCGCGGCCCGATGAGGAGCGTGAAGGCTGTGAGGCCGAGGGCGACGTAGCCGGTGGCCGTGGTGGTGCTCGCCGCCTGCGTGCGCTGATACGCCGGGCAAAGCGGCCACCTCACGCCGGGGCTGCGCGCCGGCAGCGTGGCGTTGGATCCGTGGCAATCGCGTTCCAGCTTACTTCGCGATATGGGACGCGAGCCCGCAGCAGATGCTAGTTGAATTCGTCGCGGCAGCAGCCCAGACAGAAGGAAACACGCCGGTGACCGTGGATCCCATAGCGACCAGAATCAGGGCGCCTCGAAGCAGGATGGGTTCGGACGGAAGCGGCTCAGATGGGCCGGGACGCAGGTAAAGGGGTTCAATCACGCGCGTGTAGAAATACAGTGACACCGCGAAATTCGCAGCCATGATCAGGCTGAGATAGGGCCAACCCGCTTTCAGAGCTGCGCTCAATAGTATCGCTTTGCCAACAAATCCGCCGAAGGGTGGAAAACCTGCAAGCGCAAGGACGCTGATCGTCAAGACCGCGGCAGCAACCGGTTGGCAGCGGCCAAGGCCGGAGAATGAATCGAGGTTATCCGTCCCGACCTGGCGTTCAAGTGCGTCCACGCCGAGAAACGCGCCCAGGTTCATAAATAAATACGCCAGCAAGTAGAAGAGGAATCCCACAACGCCGAGACGATCCCGACTGGCCGCAGCAACGCCTACAAGCAAATAGCCAGCTTGAGCGATCGACGAGAACGCGAGCATTCGTTTGACACTCCGCTGACGCAGCGCGAGAAGATTTCCAAGCGACATGGTAATGGCCGCAATTACTGCAACTACCTGCTCCCACTGCGGAGTGTGCGCGGGGAATGCAATTAGCAACGTGCGCAGCAGAACCGCGAAAGCGCCGGCCTTCGGGCCCACAGAAAGGAAAGCCGCGATGGGTGTAGGAGCTCCCTGATACGTGTCCGGCGCCCAGAAATGGAAAGGAACCATCGTGATCTTGTACCCGTAACCGGCGAGCACCAAGCCCAGTGCAGCTAGAACCGTTAGCGTATTTCCATTCTTGAGCTGTTGCCCCACTTCGGGCAATTGCAGAGTCCCAGTCAGCCCAAACAGCAGGCTCATTCCAAACAACATCACGGCGCTGGCCACGGCCGAAAACAGGAACAACTTGAGAGCGGCCTCCGTGGTCGTCTTAGGCTCCCGGGCAAGGCCTACGAGGATATACGACGCTACAGTTACGAGCTGAATGAACAGGGCAATGAGGGCGAGATTCTGGCTGGCGGCGAGGCCCATAATGCCGAGACACACAACAAGCACCATTACGGGGACAGCACTCTCGAATGGCTTCGCACGAAAATAACTTTCGGTGGCGAGTAAGATGATAACCGATGCAGCGCAGGCGAACAGCTTGAAATAGATTGCAAAAGGATCGACTGCATACGTTTCTCCGAATACGGATTGCGGTTGCCAGGCCAGCATACGTGCGGACGACCACGCGGCCACGAGTAACCCGAACAGGGCGAGCCATGTGATCCAAGCCTTTCGAGCTTGCGGCACGAGCGACCCTACCGGCAGCAACAAGAGGACAAAGCCGGCGACGACCAGTTCGGGAATAATCGCCCATAGTTCCATCGGTGCTCTATTTCCCTGTGACGACGGCCTTCACGGGACCATTCACGAGCGGATTTTCCAAACTCTGTGTAAGCTTTCCTGGCACGACGCCTAGCAAGATAATGAGCACGATCAGCGGTATTATGGTTGCTATTTCACTCGCATACAGTGAGGGCAGCGAGCCCACTTGAGCCTGGTGTGGGCCCATGAGCACCCGTTGCAGGGTCCACAGAAACATGGCTGTCGTAACAAGTACACCCACCAGCATCCCGACTGCGGCCCAGACGTAGATTCCAAGCGTTCCGAGTAATATTTGAAGCTCTGCGGCGAAGTGGGCCAGGGCCGGAAGGCCAAATGAAGCGAAGCTCAGGAAGGCAAGCATGGATCCGTAGAGCGGAAGCAGGGTCCATACGCCCCTGAGGCTCTTGATTTCGCGCGTGCCGGCTCTTTCGGTGAGCATGCCGACGAGGAAAAAGAGGCCGCCGGTCACGAGTCCATGGGCTAACATTTGGTAAGCCGCTCCGGTTGCGGCGGCAGCGCGGTCCGCTGGATTGGCCCAGAGCGCCCCGGCAGCAGCGATGCCAATCATTACATACCCCATATGATTCACGCTCGACAAAGCGACCAACCGCTTTAGGTCGACCTGAGCCATGGCGACCATCGCGCCATATATAGCGGAGATCACAGCGAGCACAACGAGTGGTAGAGCCCACGAGTTGAGTGCCTGCGGTACGGTCGGAGCGGCGATTCGCAGCAAACCATACCCACCCAGTTTCAACAGCACGCCAGCGAGCATGACACTGCCCGCAGTAGGCGCCTGAGTGTGAGCGTCGGGAAGCCAAGAGTGGAGTGGCACGATAGGGAGTTTAATTCCAAATCCAAGAACGAAACCAAAAAGCACCAGTGAGGCTCCAAGACTTGCGCCGGGAAAGGGCTGCCTCGCAGCAATAGAGATCAAGTCGAACGTGCGCGGAGCCATTCGAAGATAGAGAGCCAGGATTGAAAGCAATATCGCGAGACTCCCAACACGCGTGTAAATGAAGAATTTGAGAGCGGCCTGCAAACGATTCTCATGCCCCCAAATGCCAATGATGAAATAAAGGGGAACAAGTGACACTTCAAAGAACAAATAGAACAGCAGGAGATCGAGTGAGCTGAAGGTGCCGATAAGGCCAGTTTCCATCCCCAGAAAGAGCGCATAGAACCCGGGCGGCATTGGATGTTTCCCACCGTTGAAGATGAAGCACAATACTGTAAGCAATGCCGTCAGGACAATAAGCGGCATCGACAGGCCGTCGATGCCGATGTGATAGGTTGCGCCGATCGCGGGGATCCAGGGTAACTGCCCTTCAAACTGGAAACCACTCCCGCCCCACTTGAACTCGACTCCCATTAGGGCAACAAGGGCCAGTGTGAGGATGCTCGTCAATAGCCCGACATGCCGGGCAAGGGACCGTCTCGGGATTACGATCAATGCGGCAGCACCAACTAGAGGCAGCAGAATACACGCTGTAAGCAGTATCATGATCAGCTCAAAAACTCCCAGCGACGACAACGAGAAGTATCGCCGCCCAGAGAACAATTCCGAGCAGGTAGTTTTCGATGCGCCCGGTCTGTATCCTCCGTACCGTGTCGCTCCAAGGAATCAGCCTGTGGGCCGACGAGTCGATGGACCAATCCAGCGCGTGCTCATTAAACCTGGCAAGCATGCTAATCACGCGGCGAAACAATTCGGCTACTGCGTCGGCGTGCGCATCAAACACGCTCCGATCAAGCCAGCCGGCGAATCTAACAACCTTAACCGCTCCTCGCGCCGCAGAATCGATTCCACGATCAAAGACATGATGATCGAGCCAGCCGCTCACCGCAGCCACCGCGAGCGAGACCCTTCTAAGTGCGCCGTATGCCGGGATGAGGAGCATCTCAGACCGAAAGAGTAGTGCTAGCGGCTTGAGAAATGGCCACACTACCTTACGTGATTGGGCCCAGATGGGTACAACGAAGCCAAGTGACGCTGCGCAGAGCGATAACACGGTCGGCACCAAGACCTCTGGCGCATGTAGACCGAAAAGCCGCTCTAAAGGTTGTCCTGCGATACGCGCATCAATGAGAAATGTCACTGGGATCAGAATCGAGAGGATTGCGATTGGAGCGACAAAGCCTTTTGGCACAGCTTTCTCGGCCTTCTGCCTCATATCGAAGTTACCTTCGGCGATGATGGCGAACATTCGGCCGCTGTAAGCAGCGGTGAGCAATCCAGCGGCCAGCGCCGCCCAGAAAAGTGGCGGACTTGAGGTCCAGGCCGCCGCCAGTACAGCGTCTTTCGGAGGCAACGCCAAGCTGGCAGGCAGTCCGGCGAGGGCGATGGATGCGATTAGCATCGCCCAAAGCAGAACCGGCATGCCACGCCCGACACCGCGCATCTGATCGAGGCTTGTCCCCTGGACGGCGCGGTCAAATGCCCCGGCAATAAGGAACAGGCATGACTTATAGAATGCATGTACGACGAGGAGCAGAAGTCCCGCCAGAAGACTACCCGCTCCGAGGCCCGTCATCATCAATCCGACTTGGCTCATCGTCGAGTACGCCAGCAAGCGCTTCAAATCGATTTCGGTCAGCGCCGCCAAGCCCCCCAGGACCGACGTGGTCACCCCGATCCAAGCGACAGCTTCAAGCACATGAGGAGCGGCAGCGAACACAGGGTATAACCGTGCGATCACAAACACCCCTGCGGCGACCATTGTGGCGGAGTGCAAGAGCGCCGAAACTGGTGTCGGACCCACCATTGCGTCGGGCAGCCATCCTTGGAAAGGTACCTGCGCGGATTTGCCGAGCGCGCCGATTGCGATTAGAGCGGCAGAAGCTGTGAGCACTCGAACCGGTACATGCCCGGCGTCGGCAGCGCTCGTCAGTTGCGCAAACGTTACGTTTCCTAACGTGTTGGCCAGGAGCAGGACTCCCATCAGCATCGCCAGATCAGTCAAACGTGTGATGAATTGCGCTTTGGTCGACGCAGCGCCGGCTGCCAGGCGCTCGGAGTAAAAGCCGATCAGAACGTAAGAACTGATTCCGACCAACTCCCATGCCACAAACATGGTTATGAGATCGCCGGACATCACAAGTGCGAGCATGGACGCAGAGAACAGGCACATTTCCGCAAAAAACCGGGTCGCCCGCTCTTCGTTCTGCATGTACGAGACTGCGTACCAAATCACGATTCCGGAAATGACCGAAACAACCAGGGCCATCAGCGCACTAAGTGGATCCAACGTTAGACTCAGCTCAAATCGATTCGCTGATGTTCGAAACCACAAGATGCTAACGCACGAATGCGCACTGTGCGCAGTCGCAATGAGCCCGAGGGCCGAGACAATTACGGAGCACAGAACCGCGAAAACCGACCCCCAGCCGGCAATTCTACGTAGTCGCGAACCCGCTACGGCCAATGCTGAAAACGTTACAAACGGAAAAGCTGGCGCGAGCCAAAACAACGTAACAGGGTTCATCGCTGAAGCTCCGCAAGGCTGTCTACGTTTGTGGTTCGGCGCTGGCGGAAGATCAGCAACATCAATCCCAGCCCGACGGCCATCTCAACAGCGGCAATCGTTATAACAATGACGACGAACACCTGGGCATCAAATCTGTCAGGACGGACGAAGCGCCAGAAAGCGACCAGATTCAAGATGGCCGCATTGATCATAATCTCAACGCCCATTAGGATCATGATCGTATTGCGCTGTGAGAGAATAGCGGCGATCCCGATCCCGAACAGGATCGAGCTGACCACAAGATAAGGAATTAAGCCTGGACCGCTCACTATTGCCGTTCTTTCCCGGACGGAAGTTTCACTGCGAAAATAACTGCACCGGCCATACCCGCCAGAATTAGCAGGGCGGCGCCTTCAAACCCGATCATGTATCGTGAGAGAAGAAGCTTCCCTACCATCTCTGAGGCATCCGCTGAGGGACCTCTCGAACTCAGCTTCCAATCCGTCCGGATCACCAGAATGTTGAGAAGGATTGCGATGGCCGCGCCGAGTGCAAGCGCCCAGGGTAATTGGGAAGTTGACATGGCCATGTCGAGCATCATGCGCTGATGCTGTTCGTGATCCATTCCTGCCATCTGATGTCTTGGCTTCTCCTGGACGGCGCCATCGTTCTCCTGCGAGCCTGCTTTCCCCTGGCCCACCTCTACAAGCTGCATACCGCATTTGGGGCATTCACCCTGCTGCTCCTGCCGAACCTCCGGATGCATGGGGCACGTGTACTGAGCCACGCGTGGTTCAAGATCCGGTTGTTCTATGTTTTCGGAATTCCGGCTCTGCGAATCGTCGCCGAGCACCGCAGGTTCGAGTTGCATACCGCATCTTGGGCACTCGCCCGGCTCGTCGTTCTTTACGTCCGGGTGCATGGGGCAGGTATACTGAGGGGACTCTTTGGCCTTGCGAACGGGGGAGCCGGTTGGTACCTGCTGATGACTTCCTCCGGCGTTCGCAATACGCATGAGTGGCATGCCGCAATTGGGGCATTCACCCGCCTGATCACGCTTAACCTCTGGGTGCATAGGGCAGGTATAGACGGGCGCATTTGCGTGCTGAATCGATTCCGGCGTGGAATCCTCAATTCGTGCGTGTTCTTGTTTCGCCTGTTTCCGAGGAATGCTCATCGATAAGGCGCCCAGACCGCGCAAATGCATGTCGCGTTTCATCTGCCACATCATTTCGCCCCCCGGGTCCATCATGATCATCACCATGAAAAGAATCATGACCATCATGCCGCCGACATTCATCATCACCTGCATGGCCGCCATCAAGTCAGCGTCGAGGAGAATGAATAGGCCTGCCAAAGCAAGTAAACTGGCCATCAATGCAAGCCCTGCGCGATACATGCTCATCGTGATTATGACCAGGGCCGCCATAACGATGGAAGTCAACGACAAAAAGATGAATACAGCCCACTCAGCTTCGGGAGTCATGATTTAAAGCTCGGCAATACCAACGCAAGCACGCCAACGATTGCTATGTTCAACAGTGCTGCGGGAAGAAGGATTTTCCAGGAGACGGAGAGCATCTGGTCAGGGCGCATCCGCGGACACCTATGGCCGATGAGCAGAATGAGCAAGGCTACCGCGACCGTTTTTGCGATAAGCCAAACTGGTCCCGGCAGAAGCGGGCCACGCCAGCCGCCCAGGAACAGAGTAGATGCGAGCGCGCATAAAAGCAGGAAGAGGCCGTCGAGAGCAAAGGAGAACACTGCGTAGCGTGCCCCTGTATACTCGCCGAGGACTCCCGATTCGAGATCGGTTCCTGCTTGTGGGGTGTCAAACGGGCGTCTGTACGTCATGGCAAGGGTGGCTGAAATGAACAGCGCAAACCCGAGAGGCTGCCAAACGATGTACCAGAGACCTGCTTGGCCATTAACAATCTTCACAGTCGACAGTGATCCTGCAGCCATGACGGGACCTATCGCCGCAAAGCCGATCGGGACTTCATAGCTGATCAAGTGCGCCGCTGCTCGAAACGCGGCTATGATGCCCTCATGCGAGTTTTGACTCCATCCCGCGTTCATCATCGCAATCACGAAAGGACCGAGCACGACTAAGAAGTAAAAGACCCCGATGGATGGGTCAAACGCCCCAATTTCGTATCCAATTGGGATTACGAGCATCCCAAGGGCAACGGAGGCGAGTGCGATCGTCGGCGCCGAGCGGAAGAGGAATCCATCGCAGTTTTCAGGGACCAGATCCTCCCGGCGAAATAGGCCGGCAACTTCGATAATCGGTGCGGTTGCGGCCACAACAATATTGCCGAATCCCACTGTGATGAGAGCTTCAATGAACCGAAGCACATAGACGATCAGCGCGAGAATGGCGAAGGAGGTGATTATGGTCGATACAGGATTCATGCATCGGCCTCCGCCATTGAAAGGTCAAGGCTCGCGAGAATCAGTTCCGCGTCCGCAAGCCGTTGTCCAGCAAGCATTTCAGGAATTACCGGCAGGAGTCGAGCGGATGGACGCAGCCACTCCACACGTTCCAAGCTCCATCCATTGCTGGCCACGGTCGCCGCAATTGTGCCGCGCGGGCCAAGGGCTGTTCCGGTTGCCGAACCCGGAGGCGGAGGCCAGAGGCTTTTCTGAGGACGAAGAGTTTCGATATCGATGGGCTTGGCTCTCGTTAGATCAGCAGCCGCAGAACGGAGCCTTGCGATCAGCCTGGCATGCACGTCACCTGATCCAGATGTACTACCGGTCAAAACTGGGCCGTCGATCTGCGACTTTCGCAGGAGCTTCGCGTCCAGGCATCCAATATTGCTGGTACGTAGCCGGAGCAGGTGATCGCGTTCAATCTTGACGGCGAGTTGGCCGATGTTTTGCGCGAGTTGCTCGCCGTTCTTGGTTTCGTGGATCATCTCGTTGAGTAGAGCACTTGCATGAGCTTGAAGCTGATCATACGCGACCGCAAAAGCAAAGAGGTGAAGCCATCCCAGCACATTCTTCACCCTTTCCCAAGCAATCGCCGCTTCACGGCGCTCGGTATCGGTTTCCGGCTCGCGTCTCTTGTTGAGGTTTTCCAGTGCACGGATGAATGCAACGCAGCTCGCGATCGGAGCCAGCGGATCAAGTCCAGCCGCCAGATCCACAACGTCGGGCCACTCCGCGCGCTGAAGGGACTGGCCCAGATTTCGTCGTGCAAACCCAGACTCAACTTGAGTCGAGAATACCTGTTCTCCATCACATAGCAGTAAAACACGAAGAGGCCCCGCGGTAAAAGGCTGAATCGGGCCGATGCTGAGCGCGAGCAGTTCCGTCGCTAGATCACGCCCGCTCTTTGGCGGAAGCGGAATCGGCTCCGGCCGCCATCTCTCGGGGGGATCTTCATCATGCTTAAGACTACAACCACCAATGAAGTTCGCAAGCTCAGGTGCGCGTATTCCGGCCGCGGTCCTCGCGGCATATGGAAGAACATCATTCGCTCCTGAGTTCGATTCTTTGCCGGCATTCACCACAATCGCAGCCCGCGGCCGTGGCATGGCGCTGTACAACTCCGAGACCGATGGCGCCAGGCTATCCGTTACGGGAGCGAAAACCACGAGGACCTCGGCTTGGCGAGGGTTCGCTGCTCTCCTGATCCCAGGGAGCTGACTGAGAAGCGCAGCGTGCTCGTTTCCACTGCCTCCATCGACAAGGAAATATTGCCTCCGGCTCAATGCAAATCCCATACGTTATTCCTCCCAGCGGAAAGCACCCTCTTTCCAAGCGAACACAAGTGCGCCAGTCAAAATTGCGATGAACACAAACATATCCCAAAACGCCGTCATTCCCACCTCCTTGTAAACGACGGCCCAGGGAAACATGAACACCATCTCCATGTCGAAGGCAACAAAAAGAAGAGCCAAGGGCGCGTAGCGCACTCGAAATTGAACCCACGATTTGTTTCCGGTTTTTCCGCCGTGTTCAGGCGGCACGGACGCACGTGGTGCACCAATCGCGCGCGTTAGTAGACGGCCGACAGCAATCAGCAAAACACTGAATCCCAGCGCGACGAGGAGCATGACCCCGCAGATCGCGAATTGACTATGAATACTCATGGTTCGCACTCCTTGGCGCGGTGCCGAAGCGTCTGGCCCGACGCGCCGCCAATCTTGCCGGCATTGGACTAACAAAATCTTGCATCAGTACTGCAGAATTCATATCCCGGTATGCGCTTATCCGTGGCGACTCGTCGCATGATCCCAAATACGATCAGAGGTAACAACATTAGCTGTAAAACCGGAAGGATGCCGACGTTCAGCACGGGTAAAACCGGCATCGGCCCAGCGTACGTCCATAGGCCCATATAAATTCCAAGCCGTTCGATTACCACTGCCGTCACAAAACCCCACAACATGATCACCAGGGCTCTATTGACGGTTAGCTTGAATATCCACCGTTCGTCAGCACTCGCCGCTTTTCCAACCCAGTAGAGCAGTGCTGTGTAAACACCGTCTCCCATTGCGGCCAACGAACAGAACAGCAACGTGATCGACACTTGCGTTCGATGCGTGTACGCAAACATCTGGGCCATTTCCCAGCCGAAGCTCAGGGTTGCGGCTATGAGAAATGACGATAGTGCATAGCGCTTCGCGCTCACCTGCGGAGTACCCTGAGAATGAGCACGATCAGTAGCACGAGAACGGCGACGCCGATCAGTATTCCCAAGATTCACATCGGGCACATATACATCATGCAGCCTCCCTGTATCGTTCTGGATGCGTTCTGGCCCTCAGGATTAGGGCGGGGATAGCGAGAACCAGGATCGCCAAAGCAGTAAGCTGGGCATTCTTAAGACCGAATGCGACCACTGGCGCATTCCCCCGCACGAAAAATACGAAGAACCGCAATATCGCGAAAGAGATCAAATAAAGGAAAAACAGTACTCCGGACGCAGCCTTGCCGCGCAGTCGCAGTAATGTTGCAGCAATGATCAGATCGCCAACGAGTTCGTAAAACTGGTCAGGATGCCGGCCAACGCCATCGGTTGGCGCATAGCTGTTCGGATTTGTATATACAACTCCCCACAGCAGGGAGGTCGGCGTGCCGTAGTCCATCCCGTCCAGCCCGCAACTGATTCGCCCGATCGCTGCACCGATCGGTATTGCTGGCGCAAAGAGATCTGCGGCCGTTGAGAACCGGAGCCCAATCCGTCTGCAGTACAAGTACGCTGCGAGAATCGCGCCGAACAGGCCACCAAAAAAAGCGCGCCGTCCTCCCCATACCGCCAAGATTCGCCAGGGCTCCGCAGCGTACGAATAGAAGTCGTTCTGAACGACAAAGTAGAGTCGAGCGCCCGCCAGCACGCCGACGAATACCCAGGCGAGCAAGCCCTCGGCCGACTTTTGAGGAATTCTGTACCGCGGCGCCCACCTGATCACAAGCCAGGAGCCGATCAGAAACCCAAGGAGAAATGTCAACCCGTACCAGTTGATGGGAATAGGACCAAGATACGGCAATGGATTCCAGTTGATGCGTATCACTGTTTGGTCCCTACACAGGCGACATACCGCAGGGTGCCGGTTCTGTAAGCTTGCTCAAGCGTACGACACCCTTCGGCGAACCTCTGGGATCACTGAAGCGGAGAAAGAGCCGGACAAGGCGGTTTTCCAGAGTTCGCGCCCACTCGGCAGCCGTTTGCCGAACATTCTCCGTCCAGTCTTGAGCTACGATGTTAGTCAGTTTCGAACTCTTCAGCCAACAAACGTAATCGCTAAGGCGATCGGGCTCGTGGCAAAGCATAGCCGAGCACAGTTGATCGAGAAGCGCCTGCTGGGACAGCCGAAGATCCTGTTCCGGAATCGCCCAGCCGCCGAATGCGAACCTGCCATCACGTTTGAGGAGCCCGAGGCAGTTCTGAATGAAGTGCTCTCGGGCAGAAAGATGTTCGGCGCATTCCAGGGTCCATACAACATCGAAAGAGGCGGTCGCTACATTCAAGATGTTGGCGTCGAGAACGGCAAACCGCACGTTGTCCTCCAGCCGTCTCGCGCGGCAACTCTTCATTGCAAGGCCGGCTTGCTTACAACTGTTCGTAATGCCGAGAACCGAACACCCGAGGTGCTCGGCAAGCCAGAACGCCGACCCGCCTAAACCACACCCGACATCCAGTACGGCGGCACCTGGGAAAATCTGGGCGAAACTCGCGAGCCGGGCGATCAAGCGTTCTTGTGCTTCCTTGATAGAACCAATGCCCTCCCAGTAACCCTGATGAATGTGCTCGCCACACAGAAGCGAGGACCACTTCGAGACGCGGTCATAATGTGCACGGACCCGCTGTGCGGTTATGCCGTCGTCACGCGGCGTGTTCAAAGCAGATCCTCCTTCAATAGTGCCGTGTTGATGGCGAAGGCCGCTTCCGCGCCCTCGGCGGCGGCGACGATCGACAACTGGACGTAGCGGCCCGCATCTCCTGCAACGTAAAGGCCCGGCACGTTGGTCGTTTCGTACGTTCCCGTATCGACCGCTCCCTTTGACGTGAATTTGCAGCCCAGCCGCGCGGGCAGGTCTGAACCCTGAGTCTCGCCGCAAGATAGGAATACGGCTCTTCTCTCGATCGCCTCGCCACTTGCGAATTGAACGCGGTGCAGAATTCCGTCAGCACCTTCAAGCGCAGCAATCTTTTCAGTTCTCACGAGGATTTCGTTCCGATGGAGGCGATCGATACTTTCTCCGTCCAGCTCGGCATCACCATCCGTCAGCAAAACAAGATCTCTGCTCCACGCGGTCAGCTCCAAAGCGAGCCCTTTCCCATGTTCACCACGTCCGTAGATGCCAATTGGCTGGCCCCGTAGCTCCCAGCCATCGCAGTATGGGCAGTGGAATACGCTCCGGCCATATAGCTCGGCGATTCCCTCAATTTGCGGGATATGATCGACTACCCCAGTTGCGAGGAGAAGTTTCCGGCAAGTGAGACTGTCACCTTCCTGCAAAGTAATTCCAAAGCCGCCGTCAACACGCCCGGCATCGGCCACTTCCTCATTGCGGAATTCGACCGTATCGTATTTCCCAAGTTGGTTGCGGGCGATCCTGCGCAATTCCATGGGTAGTATGCCGTCGCGCGTTAAGAATCCGTTTAGACCTTGCGAAGCTGCATTGCGGGGCCGCCCGGCGTCGCATATCAGAACCCTTCTGCGGCAGCGGCCGAGGATTAAAGCTGCACTCAGGCCCGCAGGCCCTCCGCCAACAATGATCACATCGTAATGGGTCATTGCGACTCAGAACCCTCCAGTTTGAAACCAGCCCCTTTCCACGCAGCTATACTTCCGGGTACGTTGAACACAGATCCAAATCCGCTGCGCTTCAAGACGCTCGCCGCAATGCTGGCGCGGTAGCCGGTCGAACAGTAAACAGCTACTGGGATGGCGCGGTCAACTTCACCTAATCGAGTGCTCAACGCTGAAGCTGGAATGTGCTGCGCCCCTGGTATATGCCCCTGGTTCCACTCGCCTTCGCGGCGGACATCCAGCAGTTGCTGCGTTCGCGGTGCGGTCTCGAGCGTGGCCTTGAGCTCATGCACGCTCATTTGCGGCACTTTATGGAACCTGAGTCCAGTCTCTGTCCATTCGCGAAATCCGCGCCGCAAATAACCGGCGACGTTGTCGACTCCGATGCGGGCCAGGTGCGTACATGCGAGTTCAACGTCATTCGGTCCAGAAACAACCAGTAAAATACGTTGCTCCGGTCCGATCATCCACCCCGCCCAGATAGGAAACTCCTGGCGCAATGGAATATTCAGGGAATCGGGAATATGAGCGCCGCCAAACGCTTCGATTTCTCTGGTGTCTAGGACCAGCGTGCTCGGGATTGCCATCTCTGCTGCAAACTTCTCGGCGTCAAGTGGAACCGGAGTAGGCGCGTGATCCGAACACGCCGCCCCTGTCGCATTGAGATGCTTCATACGAGCGTAGTAAACCGGAGCTGGCTGCAACTCAGCTAGAACGGCTTCGCAGAACTCGTTTTCATCCTGGATCTGCAGCTTCGGGTTATATAACTTCTCATATCCAATCGTGGTCATCCGGCGCGCCCCGATCTGTGCGCCACAAGGTGACCCCTGCCCATGCGCCGGATAGACTTCAAGTTCATCGCCGAGTTCCACTAGGCGTCGCAAGCTGTGGAAAAGCTCATGAGCGAGGCGACCTCGCATGTCCTCGCCAAGCAGGTCCGGGCGACCCACCTCGCCCGCGAAGAGCGTGTCTCCGGTGAGCACGCCCCAGGCGTGCTCCGATTTGTTACCACCGGAAACGATAAATGAAATGTGCTCGGGTGTATGCCCCGGAGTTCGCAGGACTTCAAATGCTAAGTCGCCAATAGCGAATCGATCGCCTGCCGCGAGTTTTTCATAGGGGAACTCGTATCCTCCATCCGCGCTGAAGAAGAGCGGCGCGCCTGTTTTGGCCGCCAGGTTACGGCTGCCGGAAACGAAATCGGCGTGAATATGGGTTTCCAGAATACGCACGATCCTCGCGTTATGGCGCTGCGCGATCGCGAGGTATATTCCGATATCCCGGCGAGGATCGATTACGACGCACACGCCGGAGTGATCGTCACCAACTACGTAGGAGAGATGTGCCAGGCCTTCCGTGACGATGGTGTCGAAGATCATAGGGTCTCCTCATTTGAAGCACCGTCGCGGATTCGGATGGCCGTCAGTATGTCGGTCATGAAAACAATACCATCACCCGGCGCGCCTGTCCGACATGCCTCTTGTATTGCACTGAGAAGCTTGGCCGCATCCGCATCACGACAGACACCTCCAGCTTGACAATGCGCAAGTAGCTATATCTCTTGTAAGGATCCTCGAACCGGGATTCAAAGTAGTTCGGTTCATAACCATAGCCCACCGGATGAATCTCAACGATAGAGATTCCGGGCGCACCGGCAGCCTGCAGGCGTCGCAAGGCTTCGGGCACGGCTTCCCTGCGAATGTAAGCCTTGAGTTCTTTCATTTCGTGCCACCCTGCTGAAGTTCCAGCCGTGCTTCGTCGCGGTGTTTGTAAATCACGCCCACCAGTAGTCCATAGACCAGGTGATCAATCAATACAAATAGGCTCGGTGCCCAACCCATTTGCATTCCAAACAGAAACATTCCCGGGCTCTGTACCTTTCCCGAAGTCACGAGGGGATTCGTGTTCACCAGCGCGGGAACCGCCGTCATGCTCAACACCCACAAAACGGCGCCAAGCCAGAATCCGGTGATAACCGTGCTTTGCCGTCCCAGGCGTTTTAGAACCAACGCGTAAGCAATCGCGAAGGCGATGCCGTTTGCAAAGTTCCAGAGCGATCCGATCAGGAGACTCGTCGGAGAGAGCTGCGGGTCTCGCGTGATCAGTGTGGCCAGCATTTTCGCCATATCGAGAGATTCCGGCTTCATACCGTTCATGCCCATGGCGGTTGCAAGAAAACCTGCGCCGATAATCTGCGGCCAAGCGATAACAAAGTGTGCGGGCCGTTCGGGGCGCGGCGAGGCCCGTTCGCCACTGCTCGGCGCGCTTCTGGCGGTTCTAGCTCTTGTCGGCATCATAGTTACTCACGTTTTTTACACATATGGACAATGAATTCCGGCCGCGGGCCACAGCGAGTGGGGCAGCGGAGCAAGAATAAGACCCAGGATAATGAAACTGGCGTAACCGAGCCACCGCCGGGCTGGAGTCAGAGGAGTCAGGTCATTTAGCGGCGGTACGGTAGTCCCGGCGACGAAGAATACGATGATGGCCCACAACGTCAGCCCCGGCCAAACAAAAATCGCCAGCAGTAGCAGCGACCACATCGCAACGGTCCCGATCGTGTCGCCCACGCGTCTGCCAAAGAGCGCATGAGCGATGTGACCTCCATCGAGCTGACCGATTGGCAGCAGATTCAGTGCTGTTACCAACAGCCCGAGCCATCCGGCGAAGGCTAATGGGCTCAGGCGGAGGACATGGCCGTATTCCAGGGCGCCGCCGAGTGAGAGCTTGGAGAGAAGCGCAAACAGGATGGAAGATCCCACCGAAGTTCCGCCCATGAACATGGATTCTGGAGCCGGGTTGCCCGGTACCACGGTCGAATAGCGCAGCCCAATCAAGAGAGCGGGAATGGCGATGACGAGACCTGCCAACGGGCCGGCAACGGCCACGTCAAACAGAGCACGCCGATTCTCTGTCGGCGAGCGCATCTGGATGAATGCACCAAATGTTCCGAGGGCAAACGGCACCGGTATGAAGTATGGAGGCGTCACGCGGATGCCATTGCGGCGAGCAACGAAGTAGTGGCCCAGTTCGTGGACACCGAGTATGGCGAGCAACGCCAGAGAGTACGGCAGGCCCACCGCGAAGCGGCTTGGCTCACGGAGCAGATTGACACCCTGGTGGGCAGCGCCTGCCCAGGTAGTCGTCATAATGGTTAACGTCAACAGCAGCCAATTGACCCAGGGATGCACGGGATGCTCCATGGTGCCCTTTTCGACCGGCTTCGGAACCAGCAAAATCGACGCACCAAGTTCCTCATCTTCCTGCATCATGGGAACGGTCCGGTCCGAAAAAGCGCTCCTTAGCTTTTCATAAGAACGTGTCGCCGACTCCCGCAGGCGGCCTCGAAAGACGCGTACGCCCGAGGGCTCTTCCGTCGCGACGCGGACGGTCATGATTTCCTTGATCGCTTCAGGCTGCTGCTGTTCATGAATCATTCTCGGCCCGGCGGGCTCCTCGGCCGTTTTGGGCGTTCCCATGCCAAGCATCGAGAAGATCAAAAAGAAGCAAACCAACAGTGCGATCCAAAACCAGGCGCCAGCGAAGTAGACCGGAACTCCGGGCGCAAGAAACAGGAACGCAAGCGGAGCCAAAAAGATCAGCACCATCAATACACGAAACCACACGTGAGTTTTCATTGGAAGTCTCCTAATTTCATCAACTCTGTTCGACAAGACGGTGCCACTTTCCAGGGCGCGGGAAGAACATCGGCACCTGATGCATATAGGCCTTATAGATTGCGCCGAACCGCTCGACCATAGCGCGCTCCTCTTTACGGGTAAGCCGCACGTAAAACAAGACAATGAACGGGAACAGCACGAGCGTAGGAATCGTGGGCCAGTGGATCAGTTGCCCGAAGAGCGCCAGAAATATGCCGGTATACTGGGGATGCCGGACTACACCATAGAGCCGGTCGATCGCCAACCGATTCTGCTGTTGAGCCTGATCGAGTTCGCGCCAGCCCTCGATCAGCACGGAGATCCCGAAGATCACAAACGCGAAGCCGATGAACATCTCTATCATGTCACCCAAGTACCCGAAGCCCAGAAGCGTCGCCCAAAGATGCCCGCTGGGATGAAGCCAGGGAACCTTCAGCCCGAATACGGTTGTGAGCACATAAATGGTTAGGGGGAAGCCGTACATTTCGGCGTAGAGCGCGATGATGAACGCCTGAATCAGCCCGGCGCCGCTCCACTCTCGCCAACCTTTGGGGGCGACGTAGCGGTAGAGCAGCCAGGAGGTGATCACAATCATGATGGCGGCGAGCCACCAGTCGCCCCATCCACCACTTTTTGCGTGTTCCATTTGTAGTTCTCCTACTTTTGTCTTGCCTCGGGCGGAGAGCCCGCCTTCGGCTTCTCATGTTTCATATCCTGGGGCTGCCGACGCGAACCCATGCCGCCGCCCATCCCGCACCCGCCTCCCATCCCACCACATCCGCGCATCATGAAGATGACGAACACGATGATTCCGGCGATCGTGAGCAGTGTTTGCCAATCCATTTGAATTACCTCCTTTTGCTTGCTGCTAATTAAT
This sequence comes from Bryobacterales bacterium, assembly GCA_027459465.1. Taxonomy (GTDB): domain Bacteria; phylum Acidobacteriota; class Terriglobia; order Bryobacterales; family Bryobacteraceae; genus JAJYKC01. Next base: position 110,187 of record DAIDIH010000410.1, read on the forward strand.
TAGGGCCGCTGCGGTAGACTCCTTTCGGTTTTCTGTGTTTGGGCGAGCGGATTCTATCGAATCGGGCCAATCGCCTTTAATTAACCTCGGGTCGCCCTTTCGACCTCAAGATTCGATGCAGGATGCTGCTGCAGAACCCATAGACCATCGCTATTCACCAGGTAAATCAATCCGCGCTGCGGATCAGCGCGAATCGCAGTGACATTCGCAAACTGTTGCACTGAGGTGGACCCCATCGGTTGGACAAAAGAACGAGCGTCCTTAGATGGAGCGGCGGGTTTAAGGGGGAGGCGGTTTGGAAGCCGCCGTCCACACCGGACTTGGCGCGGCGCTCGGGTTCCATCCCTGGATGGCCCTATCCTCCGGCACAAGCAAGTTGATTGTACACCTGCTCTCCAACAAAGCAAGCAAAAAGTCCACACTGGCGCGAAAGCGATAAATCCCAGGGGGCCCTGGGGGACGGAGTCCCCCATCAAGGAGTCCGTTTCCTTTTGGTTTTGGGAAGCGGAAACAGATCGGCCGGCGTCTTGTAGCCCAGCGCCTGATGCGGCCGCTGATGATTGTAGAAGTGAAAATATTCTTTGAGCGCCCGGGCCAGCGCGTGGCCGTCTGAGAAGTCGCCGGGATAGATCAGCTCGTATTTCAAACTGCGCCACAGCCGCTCGATAAACACGTTGTCGAGCGCGCGGCCGCGGCCATCCATGCTGATCTGAATCTGGCGGGCGAGCAGCGGCGTGAGAAACTCCTGGGAAGTAAACTGCGCGCCCTGATCGGAGTTGAAAATACGCGGCTGGCCGAAGCCGAACGCCGCTTCCAGCGCCGCGACGCAGAAGCCGGTTTCCATGGTCGAGGACAGTTCCCAGGCCAGCACGAAACGGCTGAACCAGTCCATCACCGCGGCCAGGTACAGAAAGCCGCCGTGCATCGGAACGTAAGTAATATCGGTGCTCCAGACGTGGTTGGGCGCTTCGATGGCCACGCCGCGCAGCAGATACGGATACACGGTGTGGCCCGACGCCGGCTGGCTCAAGCGCGGCTTGGCGTAGTGCGCTTCGATGGCCATCAAGCGCATCAGCCGCTGCACCCGTTTGCGATTCACGCCCAGCTCGACGGCCATCTTGCGGCTGCCGAAAAACGGCCGCGCCAGATACAACTGATCGAGGCGCCGCATCAGGCGCAGGTTCGCGGCGCTCTCGCCTTGCGGCGTGTAGTAGTAGCTCGACCGCGGCAGATTGAGCAGTTCGCATTGCCGCGCGATCGGGAGCACGTGATGGGGATCGATGCATCGGCGGCGCTCCTCAGCCGAGCCCAGCTCTTTTTTTGAGAAAGTCCAGCTCGACTTTCAATTGCCCGATTTGCTGATAGAGTTCGGCTTTCTCCTGGTCGGCCTGCTGGCGCACTTGTTCGCGACCGTGGGCGAACACGTCAGGCAAGCCCTCGATCGCCTGGCGTTTCCAAAAGCCGATCTGGGTCGGATGGACGCCATAGGTTTGGGCGATTTGCGCGGTGGTCTTTTGGCCTTTGATGGCCTCGATGGCCACCTTGGCCTTCAGGCTCGGCGGATGATTCTTCCTGGTTTGCGGCATTCGTTCTCCTTATTTTCAAATGCCGCCCCACCATCTAAGAAGGGGTCACTTTTCTGTCCAAAAAATGGGGTCCACCACACACCACCCTAGGATTCGTGGGATCGGCAAAGCTGACGATTGAAACAGATCTGGGAGTCACTGTGGCGGTGGACTGCGACGGTTGGTCGGTTAGCAATGCTGTGCTTCCGACCAAGGCTTCCAGATTGGCATGGTCGAGCGGTTCGGGGATCTTGAATTGTTTATCGAAACACGGCTTGGCAGCATTGGTCACGTCTACGATTGTCAAGGTCCCGTGCAAAGGATCTTGAAGTTCGACGTAGTTGCGCTTCCAATACTCCGAAGTTCGGATGGCAGTAATTGCTCCACCCTGTATGGCAAGGTGGCCCACAACATTGATGCTGTCCGTCGCGGGCGTGTTGGCTTTCTTTTGGTGATGTTCGCCGGCCAGCATTGGACCGGCCAACCATAGCACTGAGAGCAGCGCGACGGGCACTCTCAGCGACGAATGTCCAAGACGAGTATCGTTCATAACATACCTCCCTTATTGCATCTTGTCTACCCAGCACTCTCCAAATAAGCCGGAGCGGCTTCCGCCGAATTTGGCTCTTCGTCTCTCGATAGATCCGGACTCGGGCTCGGAGCGTTACGTCCCATTTGTTTTGGGACGGTCACTCTAAGGTTCCCTTCATTGAGCGTCGCTGTAACTTTGTCTACATCGATCTCGAAGGGCAGGTCGATTAAGTGAAACAAGTTGTGCTGGCGCGTGGTGGTGGGCTCGTCGGGTTCGTGATCAGCCGTTCCGGGGGCAGATCTGATGAGAAGCCGACGGGGTTCCACACTTACCTGGAGGTTTTGCGTGTCACCCTGCGGCACTTCCAATTCCAGCTCGATCCGGTCTTCCAGCTCCTGCGAATGGAATGGTACTCGACGCACCAACTCCTCTTCAGCTCGTAGCCAATCGCCAAGATCATCGCCGTGTTGGCCGCCGCGAGCCTCAAAACAGTCATAGGCGCGACGGGCGATCCGCGATGCTAGCTCCCCAATCTGGAAGCTGATATCGTCAACCGTGTTGACGGGGAGGCGCACGGGCGCGGTTCCCCGCTGTGTTCGTGGTGCAGTATGAGGTTTCATCTTCCTTCCTTTCATGTTGCGATACTCGACCAACCCAGCTACAGCGCGGAGTACGCTTGATCGATTCCGCACTCCGCCCACCCTTTTGTAGGCCCCAGGCCAGCGGACTGCCGGCCAGATTCGGCAAGACAGTATTTGACCTCTGTCAAGCCGCTTGCCGTTCCTCCACATGCGGTTCGCCAAGTGCCTCCACTGCCTCCGAGCCGAGTGTCAGCACACGCATTCGCTGACGCTCAGGGATATTCTGGAGCAATATCTGCTGGCCGCTCGCAAAGCGTATTGCGTCTCGATGGGTATGCGAGGCGACAGTTGTCTGGACAAACGTAACTTCCTCGTTTTCTTGAAGACCGTTCTGCTTTCGAAAAAAGCTATCGATCTGTTCCAAGCGCAGTTGAGCTCCGTGCGGCACACAGACGGCGACCGGCGCCGGCCGTGGCACAAACGCTCGCTTCAGAGCCGACAAGATTCCACCAGTGCATACCGCTTCAGACCGGCTGAACTCGGTAGGCGAAACCAAACCCATACTGTGAGATGGGAACCGGTAGGCTACCAGCTCCTCCTCTTCGACAGCGAGTCTATTTGGATGTTCAAAAAGAGAATAGTCACACATTGAAATTCACCTCATGCAATTGATAAAAGTTCACTGCCGCGCGTCACGATTGCCTGGCGACGGGCGGTCTTCTCGTTCCGCATTGGGCGTTTGGCGCTTCTGGCCGACATTCCTCCGCCCCATGCGGCGCATCCCGAACATCATGCCGCCGCAACAGATTACGAGCACGGCAATGATCAGAATCCAAGACCAGTCTTGTGGCATTATGGTTGACACTCCTTTCCCATCTTTCCTGCTAAACGTTGCTTTGCGTGGGCAAACAATACCCACGCGCTGGACACAGCGAAGGGAACTAGATCAGGAGTGAGCAGAAGAGGGTGTAGAGTTCAGGTGGGCTGTGGTCTCTTGGGCTAAGGAGCGGAACCGGACTAGATTGCGCCGCCCTTACGGCAGAGAAGACCGGTTGTGGAGAAAATGAAAGGGTAGGTAGCACAGGCGTAGCCTTGGCAACGTTAAGAAAACGTTGCCCGCCACTTAGAAGCCTAATTTTGCAACAGTCCGGCTTTTTGCCGGACGGCATGGTATGGCAGCGCCTGGATGCGCAGCATTCCTTGGCTTTCTGATCGAGCCTCTCGCTGGAGCAGGTAACCGGATTCACGAAGGCTAGCGCGGCAGCGAGCACGCTCAAAGATCCTCGGCGGCTACGCAACAACGCCGAGTTTATTCCACAAAAGCTCATTAGATCGCCATGCCACTTCTTAGGTTAAGTTAGGTTGGGCCCGCTATTGCTTCTTGCCCCCCGACTCCATGCCTTGCATATTCTGCATCATGCTCATCATGCTCATGCACGAATTCATGTGTTCGCTCATCTCCGATAAACGCTTATCGGTCTGCTCAAGCGCGGCGCGCATTTTCGCCGGGTCATTCGACTGCTCCGCCGTTTCGATATCCTTGCGGGTCTGGTCGATCGCCGTCGTTGCCCGCTGGCAGTGGTCCTTGCACTGTTTCATCATGTCACCCATGTTCATGGATGAGCCCTGGTGCCCGGTTTTGCCGGATGGCTGCTGTGCAAGCAAGGCACCGGCGATAAGGACCGTTCCCGCAAGTATTCCCGAGACGATCTTCGAACGAGGTTTTCTGAACATCATGTCTTGAATTTCCTTTCCAATCGATAGGAGCACACGCCCCCTAAGTTCTAGATGCACGTGTGTGCCCATTCCGTTCAGCATTTGTACGTCCGCATGTGATGGCACGAACTCCCCCACGTTCTGAAAGGGTTATGCGCAATTCCGAATGCCACTAGGGTGAAGGCAGCGTGATGGCGACACCCGAATGATCGCCGCGTCGGTACTCCAACCTGACCCGCTTTGGCCACATCGTTCAGCGGCCAGACACGCGGCTCGGGAATGCGCTGCACGGGCGAAATCTTCGCAGCTTGGAGAATGCCAACCCGTAAGCCCCTCCAGGGGAGCCGCTGCCGCAGGCCGAAATTACATGTTTCGGGGTATGGACTCTCAATGGAAGTGTGCAATCCCGCCATCGAGGGCCGGAGTTGGAAAACGTCAGATGCTCTCGCTCTTGCCTTGGGCAATGGGACACGGTCGGCTGATCGCCCAAGCACCACGAGAATTTCAAGGCTGAGGGCTGACGCGGCGCTCCGATGGCGCCGGTCACGATCGCCGTTGGCACCCGTAACACGGTTCGACCGCGGCGAGCCGCACAAGTCTTTTCCTGCATATCATTCGGGAGCATAGTATCCTCGTTTAGCATTAATTTGTAACGAACCATGTTCGATCGACCGAACCCGGATGCGGATCTGGTGCCTCTTTCCGCTCTGAGCACCGGCAGGCGGCTTATACCCGATCAAATACTGATTGCGAATGAGCTCTCCGACTAAAGACATCGTCTCCTCCAAGGGAGAGGTGTCATAAATGGTGAATGACCGTCCGCCTGTTTCAGCCGCAAGGCGATCGAGTTGAGCGCGCCCGCGCTGTGCCTCGGCATCCCACGCATTACGCCGGATCGCGATCGCATATACCTGCGCATCGGCCTCTAAGGATATGGAAAGAAGTTCCCGAAATGTGAGCCGGCTTCTGTTATCGCCACCATCCGTGACGACAACGAGCGCCTTACGGGGCGTGTGCGCCCCTTTCAAGTTCTGGAATCCCGTGGCAATCGCATCGAACAACGCCGTAGCCCCTTCGCGCCGCAAAAACGCGAGATGATCGGGAATAGGGCTGAGATCGCGGGTCATCCCGACTTCAACGCGCGGGACGTCGGCAAATGTGACGAGAAATCCCTCGTCATCGGGAGCTGTCTCGTCAACGAGAGCCCGGACCGCACTCACGGCGATGTCCTCCGTTCCGCGCATGCTGCCACTTACGTCAAAAATGACACCAATAGAGCTGGGGACATCCCAGCGACTGAACGAGACAATATCCTGGCGGATATTGTCATCAAGAACGGTGAAATCGTTGGCCGTGAGTCCGAGAACTGTGTGCCCTTTGCGATCGCTAACAGAAACAGGAACGATCACCAGGTCCCCATTGACCCTAAAGATGGATTTTGGCTCTATGAACTGCTGACTCTGTGCTGTCAACGAGAAGAAGGTTGTTACTTGCAGAGTCACAATGGCGGTTGCAATCGACATTGATGGATAGCACGCAAGGGAATGGTATTTACCGGCGGCCATGGCTACCGCTTTCCTTCGAGAATTTTGGCGACCATGTCTTTGGACACCTCGAGGCTTCTCTGGCAACTCCGGTCGCGATTCCGACAGGAGGCGAGCGTCAGACCGCAATTACACGGGCACTTGGTCGCATTCATCTCACGAATCACACTGGTGCGCTGCTCCGGCTGCAGAGCCGCAACATTGACATCGGGGAGGTCACTGTAAAATGCCTGAGAGTCTTGCAGCGATACCAGGTTCGTCATGAACCACTGGGACCATACGACACCGATTAAGACGATGGCACTGATTCCGAAAAACACGACGCGTTGTCGGAGCGATAATGTCGGCAGCTTCTTATGCCTCGCCACTTTCTTTACCTCCCTGCGAATCGTCGCTTCTGATCCGCAGTGCGCGTACAAGAGCGCATACCATCACTCGAACCGAGCACAAGCGGGACGTACCGGAGCGTTTGCTCCGGCAAAAGCCCTCGTTCGGCCATGGACACGATATTCGGCCTCTCGCTGTGGAGTACCCCGACTACACGTACACCTCCCAGGCCGGCGCTGTAAGCCGTCAAGGCGAGCGGCCAATTCATAAGGCTTTCGTATAAATCCCTTACAAACGAGATCGCGGCCACTCTTGACCAAAGCTGATCGGTACGTTCGGCCGCAATAGCGTTGACTCGCATCTGCAGGTCGCCGCGCTGTCTTTGGCATGAACAACTCTCCGGGCCCCTTCTGGAGATACTGCTGAGGGGTTGAGCCGGCTGATCGATCAGAGATACATTCGGCGGGCGGCTGTTCTCCGCGTAAATCGGTTGAGCCTGTGCCAGTCCGGCGTCACGCAAGCCAACACGAGCTAAATTGACGTGCATCTCTGCCTCACCGCTCTACCTTCGCTCCAGTGCCGCAAAGTAGCCTTCCTTCGTACGGATGGCGATGCCCGTGTGGCGGTCTGACCTCACCTCAACGCGAATGGTCCGCCATGTCCCGTCTCGTGCCGCATTCGAAGGATAGTAGCCAACGCTGTACTGGTGGCGCAGCTCAACTGCGGTCCTCATGCATGCGTCGCGGCAGTCGGCCATTGTCTTCGGAAAATCGGCTCTTCCTCCCGTAGCGTCCGCCAATCGGGTCAACTTATCTACTGAGGGACGGTCAGCCTGCAATCCGCCGAAGCGCATGCTGTCGCCTATCAAACCAATCACATGGATGATCACTGACTGCTCCCGGGCAAAGTCCAACAAATCGCGGAAAGAAGTCGAGCTACTGTTGTCCTCGCCGTCCGTGACTACGAGCAGCGCTTTCTTCTGGTACTGACCCCTCTTGATGTGATTCAATGCTGTGTACACAGCGTCGTGGAGGGCTGTTTCTCCGCCGACACGCTCCCGCTGGACTGCCCGGTTTAGTTCTCTTCGACTCGTCGTGAATTCCTGCACGAGCCTAACTTCGTGATTGAACACGATAACAAACGCTTCGTCCTCCGGTTTACTCGCCTCGACCGTGTGTACTGCGGCCTGAAACACGTCGCCGATCATGTTGGCCATACTCCCACTGCGGTCGAGAACGAGACCAACCGTGTACGGGAGGTCGTCCGTGCTGAAATGCTTGATCTGCTGTTCAGCATCATCTTCATAAACGTGAAAGTCTCCTGCAGTAAGGCCCTCGACGGGGTGGCCCCGATTGTCTGTAACAGAGACATATAGATTGACGAGATCGACATCGACACGAATACTGGATTGTTGCGCTGAAATGCGCGTATCCGGGAAGTTTATGATCGAGAGCAGGGTTAGTGCCAGCATGCGCATATCCGCCTCCTTCAATAAAATGCTCGCTTTGTCGCGCCCTTGCATTGCTGAACGCATTCACTCGAAGCATAGGGACTCGCGTCGCTTCCGCGAAGCGAAGCGAGCCGCACCAGCGAGGACCACGATGCGACCGGGCTCGCAGCGACCCCGCTGCAACTCGACCGCAGACACTTGCAACAACCGGAATGCTTTCCGTCTGGGACGATTCGGAGATTTCCGAAGGCACAACCAGCCATTGGGTCTTTCTCATTACCGGGCCGGATATCGTGCGTAGACAGAGGAGTGGCCGCTTTCGTCGAAAAGTAAAACCGAATAAGCGTCGACACGAGCGCCCTCCATTCCAGGAGATCCCACTGGCATACCCGGGACGGAGAGCCCGACCGCTTTCGGTCGCTCGTTCAGGAGGCGTTTGATTTCAGCCGCCGGAACGTGTCCCTCAATCGTGTATCCATCGACGACCGCCGTGTGGCATGACGTCATCGTTCGGGGAACGTGGTACTGCTGTTCGTACAGAGAGGTGTCATTCACTTGCTGAACCTTGACCTCGAAACCATTGGCCTTGAGATGCTCCACCCATTTGTTACAGCAAGCGCAAGTGGACAGCTTAAAAACAGTCACTAGCGGACGAGTTGATTGCGACGGAGAGGATATCGCGGCCAGAATGAGGCCGGCGATTGCTGCGAGAGTATTTCTTCGTTTCACGAGTTGCTTCTCCCTATGATGTGTATCCGAACGTGTCGTTGTAGGCACAGGATTAAGGGGCGATGCACGGACGAGGGGCACCGCCCCCTACCCAATTCATTTCTATTTTTGCTTCCTTGACTTTTCGGGCGGCATTACCATAACATTGTGAAGCGTCACATCGCCTTTGTACACAGTAGCCATGATCATGTCGCCCGGCTTCACCTTCTTGAGAATGGCGGGATTATCGACCTTGTAGTCCATGGTCATCGCATCCATCCAACCCTCAACCTTCTCGCCATTCACCTTTAGGCTGTTCGCGTTTTGATCTACGGCTTCGACCTTGCCGTGGAAAGTGAGCGCCTTCTTGCCGGCGGCCGCCTGCCCAAAACTGAGTATCGCCATCAGCGCTACTCCAGCACAAACCGCAATTACCCTCTGTATCCGTACTGCCAATACACCGTTCATGTAATTCTCCTTCCTTTCGTGATCTTTCGAATTTGCATTACGCACTGCCAACCCTATGTCCTTGTCGCTACACGCCATGCACGTTCGTCTGAAACTCGATCCGCGATCACGGCGGGCCTGTCACTGTGGGCGACCAGCCGGAGGCGACCAACCGTCGCCCAGTATCTGCCGCCGCTCCTTTGTGACTTCATTGCTTGCTCAGTGGATTTACTGTCTGTAGTGTTACGCATTGGATTGCCGCAAAGTACCTCGCTTCAAAGCCCGTTCTTTCATAAGCGCAAAGAACACAGGCACCAGAATCAGTACATGAATAGTGGAAGTTATCATCCCACCAACGATCGGTGCCGCAATTGGCTTCATCACGTCCGAGCCAATTCCTGTTTCCAAAAGAATCGGAATTAGACTGGCGAGAACGGCGCAAACTGTCATCAGCTTTGGCCGGAGCCGCTGCACAGCTCCTTCTATCACGGCCGCTTCGATGTCTTCGTGTCTAAGGGGTGTTCCCGCCGCAAGGCGGCGGTCTAACGCCTCATGGAGGTAAACCACCATTACAACGCCGGTTTCAACAGCAATGCCAAAAAGAGCGATGTAGCCAACCCAGACGGCCACGCTGAAGTTATAACCAAGCAGCCACTGCAGAATAAGCCCACCCGTCATCGCATACAGCGTCGGAAAGATAAGAACAGTGGCTTCGGCGGCCGAATGGAACACCATGTACAACAACAGAAAGATCACGAAGAACACGACCGGTAAAATCAGCTTTAAACGCTGTTTGGCCCGCAACTCAAATTCGTATTCTCCAGACCATTTAAAGGTATATCCAGCGGGTAACTTCAAGTTATCGCGCAGCAATTGACTAGCCTTATTCACAAAGTCACCGTAGTCAGTGGTGTTGAGATCGATGTAAACATAACCTGTCAAAGCGGCATCCTCATCGCGGATCATGGCCGGTCCCCTGGAATAGGAGAGCTTAGCAACCTCTCCGATCGGAATCTGTGCGCCGGAGGGAGTGGCAATCACAACCCGGCCCAGCGCGTTCATGTTGTCCCGAAAGTCGCGGTCATAACGAACATTGATCGGATAGCGCTCGCGGCCTTCAATGTTTTCGGCGATGCTCTCTCCTCCGATGCCTGACGATATCGCCCGTTGGACGTCAGCAATCGTAAGTCCATAGCGTGCCGCCTGAGGCCGGTTCACCTCGATATTTATGTAGAACCCTTCCGCCACCCGTTCCGCGAAGATGGACCGCATCTCAGGAAGTTTAGACAGGATCTGCTGTATTTGTGCGCCGACTTTCTGAATGCCTTCCACGCTTGGCCCTTGAATCTTCATGCCGACCGGCGTCTTGATGCCGGTCAGCTCCATATCAAGACGGTTTTCTACTGGCATCGTCCATGTATTCGATAAGCCGGGAAACTGGAGCTTCTCATCCATTTCGTGGATAAGCTTTTCGTAGGTCATGCCCGCACGCCACTGGCTCCTGGGTTTCAACATGAGAGTGGTGTCGTACATGTCGAGAGGAGCGTTATCCGTGGCGCTGTCAGACCGCCCAATCGAGCCGAACACGCTTTCGACTTCTGGAAACGAGCGGATGATCCTGTCCTGCTCCCCCAGGAGCTGTGATGCTTGGCCGATGGATATCCCGGGTAGTGCGGTCGGCATGTAAAGGGAAGAGCCTTCAAAGAGTGCCGGCATGAATTGGCTTCCGATACGCAACGCCAGCGGGAACGTCACGACCAGGAACATGAGATTGAGTAATAGTGTGGTCTTGCGATGGCGAAGGCAGAGACGAAGAACCGGAAGGTAAAGAGCCGTAGTGAAGCGAGAGACTGGGTTCTGTGATTCTGGCCGCAACCGCCCTCGAATAAAAATCACCATCAATACCGGAACCAGGGTGATGGAAAGAACGGACGAAAATGCGATGGCCAGGGTCTTGGCCCATGCCAGAGGACGGAACATGCGTCCCTCCTGTGCTTCAAGCAAAAACACCGGGAAGAAGGAGACGACGATGATCAATAGGGAAAAGAAAAGGGCAGGTCCAACCTGCTTCGCCCCATCGAGCAAGAGTTTATGACGCTCCGGTTCGTTGAAAGGTGGTAACTCTGCTGTCGGCGGCGCCTCCTCTTCTACGGAGGTATCAGACTTCCTCGGAGGATCACGTTGAGGTCCAGTATCGGAACCAGTGTCGTTCGATGATCGCTGACTTTGTTGCGCACCGCGCTCTGACAAGTGCCGGTATCCATTCTCCACCATGACGATTGCCGCATCGACCAGGACACCGATTGCCAACGCTAAGCCGCCTAACGACATAATGTTGGACGTAACATGCAGGTAGTACATTGGGATGAACGACGCCAGAACGGCAATCGGCAAGGTAAGGATCGGTATCAATGCCGAGCGGAAGTGGAACAAAAAGATAATGATCACCAGGCTGACAATTACGGCTTCCTCCAGAAGGTCCCGTTGAAGAGTGCGAATCGACTCTTCAATTAGGCCTGACCGGTCATAACCTGCGACAACGCGAACTCCTTTCGGCAGGGACGGAGCGATCTCGGCTAGTTTCGCCTTGACTCCATTGATCACATTGAGAGCATTCATTCCGTCGCGCATGACGACGACTCCGGCGACGGCTTGCCCTTCTCCATTCCACTCGGCAGCACCCTCACGGATGTCCGGTCCGTAGGTGACAGTTCCGAGGTCTCTTACAAGGACCGGAATGCCGTTCTGCGTGGCGACCGGGACATTCTCAAGGTCCGCCAGCGACCGCAAGTAGCCCAGACCGCGGATCATATATTCAGCGCCGCTGAGCTCCAACACACGGCCCCCGACTTCGTTTGTGCTCGCTTGAACACGGTCAATTACTGTGGAGAGAGGAATGTTATAGGCGCGAAGCTTGTCAGGATCTAGCCCGACTTGATATTGCTTGACGAATCCGCCGATCGTGGCGACTTCGGCTACGCCTGGCACAGTCTCAAGCTGATACCGGAGGAACCAGTCCTGAAGACTACGAAGATCGGCGAGGCTCTGCTGGTGGCCCGTGTCGACGACCAGGTATTCGTAGACCCAACCCGCGCCGGTAGCATCCGGACCAATCACCGGGTGTACATTCACGGGCAGACGACCAGCGATTTGTTGGAGATATTCGATAACTCGAGAGCGAGCCCAATAAAGATCGGTGCCATCTTCGAACACGACAAACACATACGAATCACCGAACATCGTTTGGGCCCGCACGGCTTTCACGTGAGGGGCGGCCAGAAGGGTGGTAACAATCGGATATGTGACTTGATCTTCGATAATATTGGGAGGTTCCCCCATCCACGGGGTGTGAATGATCACCTGGATGTCCGAGATATCCGGTAGAGCGTCCAGGGGGACGCGTTGAAGCGACCAGATGCCTGCCAGAACCAGCAAGAGCGTTCCAGTAAAGACGAGAAAGCGGTTTCCTGCGCACCAGTCGATAACCCGAGCGATCACGCTACATCCCTCCCGAGGCACTCACCGAAAGTTGCTTATTGGCTAGTGTCTTTCCGTCCTTCTGTGCCAGGACGGTAACCTGCCATGTTCCCCCGCTTCCCAACTTGCCGAGCCCCTCATACTGACCACCGCCCTTGTCGCTTAAATTGGATGCGGTGCGCATCGCCGCCATACCCATCGCCGGCATGGCGGGCATAAAGAATGTGACTGTCACTTGCGCTCCAGAGATTGCAGCCCCGCTCTGATCAGTCAGCTTCACCCGAAACGTGTTGTCACCCTTGCGCGGAGGGGACGGCGCCGTCGTGAAGTCCACATTGGCCTGGGCCGAGGACGCATTCATGGCGCTGGCTCCTCCGGCGCCTGGCGGTGGCGGCGCAAATGAGCCCAGAGAAGCCTGCAACTGACTTTCAGAATCGATGAGAAAGTTTGCCGATGTGACAATCTTTTCTCCCGCCTTGAGTCCCTTTTGTACGATAAAATCATCACCGACACGCTGCCCGAGCTGGATCTCTCGTGGCTCGAAATAACCGCCCCCATGATCGACGAATGCTATTTGTCTGATCCCTGCCTGCAACACGCCAGACGCGGGAATCGTGATTTGGCGGCCCATCGGAATCTTAAGGCTTATGTTGACAAACATGCCGGGGCTTAGCGCCATGGTCGGATTCTCAAACACGAGGCGCACGCGTTGGGTACGCGTGTTCATATCAACCTGCGGATAAACGAAATCGACTCGTCCTGAAAATAATCGGCCGGGATAGGAATCCGCCGTGACTACCGCCAGGTCTCCAGGCTTGAGGCGGCCAATGTCGCTTTGAAACAGCGCGGCGAATACCCAAACCGTGGAAAGATCCGCCACGGTGTAAAGTTTTGTTTCTGGCTGCACGTACATGTTGGGCAATGCCGTCCGCTCCGTAATGTACCCCGATACCGGCGAATCGATTTCGAGCTCCTGGCGAACTTTGCCGCTTTCCTCAAGCTGGTCGATCTCACGCTCGGGAACCTCCCACTGTTTCAATCGCTCGGTCGCTGCACTCAGCAGCGAATCGGCGCCGCCGGCGACCCCTGGCACCGAACTGTGCACTAATTCATTGCGATTCTCTTTAGCCAGCAGATACTCTCGCTCGGTTGTCACAAGGTCAGGGCTGTATATTGTGAACAGCGGTTGCCCCTTTCGGATGTATTGATAAGTCGCATTCGCAAATACCTGTCGAATCCAGCCGGGAAAGCGGACTTGAACATAGGCCAGCCGTGTTTCGTCCACTTCGACAGTTCCGACCGTACGAATTTCGTCTTGAACCGCTCTCGATTCCACAGTGCCTGTTTTGACTCCGATGCTTTGCAGACGCTGGGGCGTCAGTTGAACCGGCGCGAGGGGGGTCTCCGGAGCAGTGGGCGCGGTTGCGGGCGGGTCGCTCTGCTTGTCCTCGGAAGAAGCTTGCTGTGCTTGCGGCTGAAGCTTCGGCGGCATCGTCGCGTTCGCCCGGCCATGCCATGACCACCACGCATATGCTAGTCCTGCGGCGAAAACCACATTACCAACCAGTGCGATTCCGAAGGCGCGGCGATAAGTCTTCATTTGATGAGCTCCTTCAGTGCCCCGCTGTACCTAAATCAATCCCAGATACTTGCTCCAGCCGAGCGAGTGCCATTTCGTGATCCAGCAGGCTGCGCCAGTATTCCTCATCTAGCCGAAGAACGTCCAAGTAGGAGTTCAGGAGAGTTTCGAAATCCTCGCGATTCGACTCATAGGCAGCGAGGCCAGCCCTGAAAGTATTTGCCGCCTGTGGAATGAGTCCCGCACGGTAGATGTTCAGTATGCGGGCGGCGGTCTCGGCCCTGAGGAACTGATCGCGAACATCAAAATAAGCCTGTTGTACCTGTGCTTCGTAGTCTCGGCGTGAGTGGTTCAGTTCCTCCGTAGCTTGCGAGACTTCAGGCCATTGTTTGCGGCTGTGATAAATCGGAATTCGAACGCCCACGCTCAACGTGTAATAGTCGGGGAACTTCTCGGACGTGTGCTGCCACATGTATTGAAGGTTGAAGTCGGGATAGAAGTCCTTGCGGGCGATCTCGAGTTGCAAGCTCTTGCTTCGCACCATCTGCTGCTGTCCTTCAATTTCGGGATTATGAGTCCGGATTGTCTCGAGCAACTCATCGACGGTTGTATGCACTGTCGTTTCGGTCAGTGTTTCCGGTACGATGTCCGGCTGGCTGGAATTTCGGTTCAGGAGCTGTTTGAGCCTGGCCTGAAGGCTGAGGTGTTCTTGATGATGCATTTCGGTATCACGCAACAGCTTGGTTTTTTCCAACTGGGCTTTTAAAATATCCTGCTGGTTGCCTTGACCGACGCGGTAATGCGCTTCCGCGATTTGCGCCACCTGATCCAGCAGCCTGGCGTCGCGATCCAGCAATGCAAGCTCCTGCAATTCGTAAGCGAGTTGAAAATAAGCCGCTTTCAATTGGTTGATCACGTCCCGGCGAGTTGCTTCAAAACGATCACGCTCCACGTCGGCATCGGTTCGCGCTGCCTCGCCGCGCAATCGCAGCTTGCCGGGGTAGGGGATGTCCTGGGACGCTCCGAATCCGATGTAGGCAAAACTGCTATTGGTGTACCCGGCGAAAGGGCGTGGGCTGCCCACCGAGAATTGCTGCACCGTGAATTGAGGATCGGGGGGGGTCGATACCTGTGACGGGACCTGCGTCGCTGCTCGCCACGCGTGTTTCGCGGCAAGAATCTGTGGATTATTTCGCTCGGCTTCGTCGATAACCGCTGCTAGAGAGGTGCTTGAGCCCGCAGTGTCAGCCGTATCAGATTGATGGGGAATCTGAGATAACGGATTCGCCGACCGCACAGTTGACTGTGCGGAGAGCCCGCCTGCTCCCCAAAAGCCGAGGCTCAATGCAATTGAGGGCGCAGCCGTCCGCAGCAGCGCAAGATGTCTATTGGATCCGAGCATTTCTTTCTCCTTCGAACTGCGTAATATTGAGCCCGCGTCCGTAGATGAGGTCCCACAGGCGATCGAAGATCTCGTCCGGCAGCGGTTTCTTAAGCTCTAGATCGAACTCTTCTAAATACGCTCCAATCCTAAGACGATAGGGCTCCGGATGAGCGATCGTTTGAATATCGGTCCAGCGCCAAGTGCGAGAGTCCTTTCCATTCTCTACGACGTAGTCGATGCCTGCGTCACGGAATCGCAACGTTCCATTACTACCGCCGGTACGCGTCATGTGGCGAGCAGGCAATACTGCGAACGTTGACGCCTCAGGAAACGGGACTCCGTTGATTGCTGGTTTGCCTACTAGACCTACGAGTTTTGCGGCAACTTCCGGCGGCATTGCGGTCGTGAGATGAAAGACGAACCTCCGGTCACCCGGAAGGTGCCAGTGCTTAAGGTGCCAGCGTTGATTTTGATAAGTGACAATTGCAAGCACCTGAGAATTCGTGAGGTCTACATTCCGAATGTCGATGAATGACCAATAAATCGGCGGCGCCTTCTCCGTTTGGAACTGCACGCCATCAGCCGATATGGTCAAACTACCGTGTGTCGATCGAGGTAAGTGATGAAGCGTCGCCGCTGACGTCCAAGGAATTGCCGCGGATGCGTCGAGCGCACGACTCGGCCAAGCCACGGTCGCCAGGATCAGTACGAGCACAAATATGCGTCGACGAGCGTAAGTTGAGTGGATTGAAGATATCTGCATTGTTTCGTTGTCCCTATGCGAAAACCTCGTGTATGGCACCGTCTGCCGCTCGCGCGGACGATTAGCAGGACACCAGGGCGGCGGTCCTCCGCTGATAACCAGTCCAATCCTGTCGGCTGTGGTCATTGCGTTATCTGAATCTTGGCAACAGTGATTGTCTTGTTGTCTGAAGCCAATTTCCCAGTAATCCGACCTTTGTGCCCAGCCTGCTTCTCCAGATCCGGCAGGCCTTGATTCGCGGACTGGAACACTCGGCCGTTGCTGACGAGCACGTATTTGCGCCCGGCCCTCACACAAGCGATCGCGCATTCCAGGGGACCCATCTTCTTCCCGCCTTTTGTCATTGCCTGATGATTGGCCCTCACACATCGTCACTCATTTCGCCGATCCAGGTCTGTTGAGCGGCAAAACTCAGCACCGAGGCGAATAGGAGGCAGACGCCAACCTAGAGCGCGGTTCGTTTCATTTTTGATCCCCTTTCTTAAACTTTGGTCAGTAAAGTTGGGACTGCCGATTTACCACGCGGCGCATGTAAACCCAGCAGTTGAAGAGAATTGATGTGCGTTGCTATACCGGCGTCACCCTTGTGGCGGGCTGCAAGCTAGCGGACGTCGCCCCGCGCGCTGTTTAGAGCGGCTAGTTGCGCAAATACAGCAACATGCGTATCCGGGAGATTTAGATACGAAGAGGGAGTTGTAAAGGAGTTTGCGTCAGCGGAGGAGCTAGCCAGGTGTGTTCCGCCCGTAAAAAAGAGGACGGGATCGGTGCCCAATGAAGGGAGACCGAAACTGCCGCAAGTGCAATCCCATCACTGGTGTTTAGCGGGTTTGGGATAACGGACTTACCAGAGATCACGAAAGCGCTTGAGACAGTCGTGTTCGAAACGTTACAACAGTCGTCGCTTCGGTTGGAGGGGGCGCACTTGCCTCGGTTACAGCAGTCCCGCGTCTCTTTGCTGGCAAAGAACGGGCTACCACATTCTCCTGCATTCAGCAGCGAACCCGCCAAAGCGAATACAAGCGCAATTTGACACAACTTCCGCACTTTGATCCTCAGTTTATCGCACTGGGCCGCGGCCGTCAAGGGGGGCTGCCGCTCGCAGGGGGGCTGCCGCTCGCGCCGCTCGCGGGGCTGCCGATCGTGCCGCTGCCGATCGCCGCCGATCGCGGGGCTGCCGATCGATACTTCTCTCTAGCAATTGACGTCCTGCGTCTTGGAACGTCACGTCAAATTTGCGCACACTAAACCTGTGGGGATGCTCCCGGGAAAGGCGGCCGGTTGGATTTCGGCAATGCGTAGCGGCTTGGAGTCGACGTCCTAAAGTCTGTTCGTCGCCGGTGTTGACGCCACCGAATGCGCTTCCCCGATCAAACCGCAGTCGCGAGTCGGTCCATTCGGTCCATCTCTGCTCTTGTGCATTATACTGGAAGGTATTACAATACTGTTTGGTATGCGAAATCGCCCTCTGAAGCGCGAGCAAAAGAAGGCGCTCACGCGCACCCGTTTGCTCAAGGCAGCCGAGAAAGTCTTCGCGCGCCGAGGCTACGGGGATGCCTCTCTCGACCAAGTCGCTGCCGAAGCAGGGTTTTCTAAAGGGGCGGTTTACTCCAATTTCAAGAGCAAGCAGGACCTGTTTCTGGTGCTCCTGGACGAGCATATCGAGGAGCGAATTAGCGATCTTCGAAGAACACTTGTTGCAGGAGAGGACTTGGACCAGCAGCTGCAAGAATCGGCTGACCGCTACATTAAGCATCTGAACGAGAGCGAGCAATGGCACAAGGTGCTCTTCGAGGCCTGGACGTGCTCGATGCGTGATCGCCGATTCGGAGCGAAGTTCATGAAGCGGTTCCAGGATTGCCGACGTGCGCTCGCTGAGGGTCTCAACGCTCGATTCGAGCGCTTTGGTCTTCCGCTCCCGCTGCCTGCGGAGCAACTTGCGGCGGCCATTGATGCTCTCGGGTTTGGAATCATGGTGCAGAAACTCGCGAGCCCGAACACGGTTCCGGACAACCTGCTTGGCGACATTGTCGCATTGATCCTCCGAAGTGGTGCGACTGTTCAGCGTGAGATGGGCTACGCTTCGCGCTGCCAAGTACACGAATCAGATGGAGCGCAGCCCGGGGGGCTGACCGCCGAAAAGGGCTTGTCGCATCCCGGAGCATTTAAAGAAGAGGGGTGAGGAAAATGTCTTTCGCAATTGGCGACTATCTCGCGGGAATGGCAATTGGCTTGGCAACAGCGCTCGGAGTGCGGGCGACGGTCTGGCCAGGAATGGACATGGTGATCGCGATGTTGCTCGGCATGGCGGTTGGGATGGTCGTCCATACCATCCTCGGATTGGCCGTCTCGCCTCTCCTCGGCATGTTTGAGACGATGATGCCTGCGTCACTAATTGGAATGTATGGCGGCATGTTTTTTGGAATGCGTGACTCTATGGCCGCGGGCTCACATACGCATGCCGCCGCTGCTGCCGTGGGCGCCCTTTTCGGCGCCATCGTCGTATTTGGTGTGAAGATCTACGACCGCATCTTACACGGCCCTGTCGTCGATTCGGGTGATTAATGGGAGAGGACATGGATACCGAGACGCGACGCAAGTGGGACGCAGCAAGTCGCAACTTCGATCTATTCACGTTTGCCGATAACCACCGGCTCGGACCGCACAAGCGCCATCTTTTCCAAAAGATCCGGGGCGCGACATTGATGGTGGCAGCCGGAACCGGAAACGATTTCAAGTTCTTTCCGCCGAATCAACGAATCGTCGCTATCGATATTAGCCCGAGAATGCTTGAGCGCGCCGCGAAGAAGGCGAACGCCTATCCCGGAACAATCGAACTGCGTGAAATGGATGTATGTGCGCTCGAATTTCCCGAGTCCACTTTCGACACTGTCGTGACCGTCTGTACATTTTGTTCCGTTCCCAAGCCGGTGGTCGGTCTTCGTGAACTGTATCGCGTCATGAAACCTGGAGGCCAGATTCTCATGTTTGAACATGTTCGCAGCAGAATCGGGCCGTTCGGCATTATCTTAGACTTGATGACGCCTCTTTCTCGCCACTTCGGACCGGATCTCAATCGTGACACAGTAGGCAACATGCAGAAAGCGGGATTCAGGCTTCGCCGAGAAGAGAACGTGTATCTTGACGTCGTGAAAAGCATTGAAGCGATAAAGGAATCCGCCTAATCATCCTATTGAAATCGCGCGTACAGGTCGAGCGAGCACCATTGGGATGGGCGGCGGCTTTGACCTGAAAGAGTCTGCTTCTTCGAGCCTGAGTGTGTAATTGATCTCCCACCAGATATGATCGTACGGGATTACAGATAAGTAAGAGTGTGCGGCGAGTTTGCGGCAGCGGCTGACGAAGACCGCGACGGGCAGCAAGAGCCTATTCGACAAGACCTTCCAGCACGCGTTGATCTCCTACAATGCTCCTATCGGCAAAGGGCTGTGATTTGACTTCCTTCGGCAAGTTCTTGATGCACATCGGCGGCGAGACCATCGAAAAGCATCAAGAACGCCAACTTTTCCCATAGTTTCTACACTTACGGCATTCCATTTCAAAATACCGGCCGGCACAGTAACATAACAAAGCGTCAGCGATTTAGATATTGGATTGTTGGGTGCGTGAGCCCTCCCTCGTGGCGGAATTGGCTTGATTCGTGGCGCCATACCGTGCCTCAGCGTGACCCGCAATGCATCTCGACGCAGTCGGCAAGGGCCCACAGAGTAAGAGATCTACACATCAGCGCGTGAGCCCAATCCGATCTTCACCCTCGAAGAGAAAACGAATGCTTTTGGCATGCACGCCCGAGTTGGTTATGCCAGGCGTCGCAGGTCAGAACTACTCCAGGTCAACCGGAGGCGACTGTTCGGCCTGCCGGCCGGCTTTGCGTTGCCGGCGAACCCGACCACATAAACGTCTAAGGGAATCGAATGATTCCCAGCGCAGGTTAAAGGCGGGATCAGGCCGACGCAGCGACGAGATGGCCTGTCAAGGAGTTACCTCAACGTGCTCGAAATGTCTGTCTACGGCCCGGCCGACAGGCCGGTTCGTTCTGATATTAAGTACTTTGACTTGCTCGCGCGGGATGAAGATTGAGCCCCTTGGGTGAAGTGTTTTCTGGCTTGACTTCTCCACCTGCATCTTCAGTCCCTCACCGGCGAACTGCGCAGATCGTCCTTCCACGATCGTGCCGTCGGCCAGAACAATCCTCAACGTCCAGTAGGACTGGACCTCTCGCGCCAACTCGTTCCAGCTGCGTTTTTGTGCGTGGTCCCTGGTTTCGCCAGCGCTCATTAGAGCTGCGGTTATTAACGCAGGAATTATAGCAAGCACCGCGGTTGCCGACACATCCCGACCTCCTTGCGCCCCTTCCAAACCACTATCGTAACCCGCGGACACCCTGAGCCGGAGCATTTCGCATGAGTTCGCCATGTTTTCCATGGCCTACAGCGATCTTCGTAGCGATCGCAGAGGCTCTTTCCGCGTGCCTGGCAAACCCTCTACAACGATGTTTCATTTCGGCCAGCGTGGGCGCAAAAAAACCTCTCTAGAAGGCACGGGCTTGAATTCGTAGGTCTCCGCCATCTCATAGTGCAACCTCGCCGCCGCAGTCTCTTACGTGGCTTCTCGCCTGAAATACTCGGCTAGCTTAAGGTGGTTATAAACGATGTTCATCGAAAACCGCACGGCAAAAGTGGCGATAATCTCGCTGCTCGTTCTCTTGCTGATACCGCTCCTCGGGATGCTCGGCATGATGGCTTTCGGGACCGGAATGGGCTCAGATGGGAGGCACGATAGGCAGCGGGGGAATGGCGCTACCCATTCTCTGGAGTGTTCTAGCCCGTCTGCAGACGTTCCATTCGGAATCGGGCATCTCGAACGAGGTCCGCGATGGGCCAATCCAGGTGGCAACCACCGGCAATCCGCTTCCAGACCGGCGTAAGCCGATGGTGCCACCTTCGGACTTTTTCATCAGGCGCCAGACCCTGTTCAACCAGCAGCAACTGCCCAGTCCGTTTGAGAATCCGCCACATTTCCGAGGCCGCCTTCGCAACGTTCGGAATTGTGCACAGCGTCCATCTGGTGACTATGCTGTCGACGCCTCCGGTGTCTAGAGCGGAATCGATTCTGGCGATCCCTCGATGTTAATGGCGGGGAGCGATGGGACCATTTGCGCGCGACCAGTAGGGGTCAGATCGCGTTGCTCAGTAACGGCGACTAAAGCGCCCACGAAGGAAAATCAGTCCGACCTATGTCACTGAAAAATTGGCGTCGCCGGAATCGCGCACATTCCTCTACCCTCACACGAAGGGACTGGTTGCTAAAAGAATCAAGCTGGACGCAACCACCCAGCCGCCGTCGGCGAGGGGAAAAATGAAGGTCATCTCCTGAGAAAAGGCCATCAGTTGAGATAGGGTATTCATTCCGCTGAACCGCAGATCGCTGTGCCCCGGAGAGGATTGGTGATCCCCTCCAGGGCCTGAGCTTCTGGGAGCGTTAACCTCCTATGGGCGGCTATGCCAAGCTAAGGCAGTGCGGCTGCACGAGGAGCTACGCCGGCTCGGTTTCCAAGGTCATTACACGAGCGTACGCGATCTGCACTGGCCCTCGAATCGCTAGCATCTCTGGCTCAGGAAAGACGGCTTAATATCTTCCGTCGGCTGGTTCGGCACTCCCCGAACGGCCTTCCGGCAGGAGCGATAGCTTGCCGTCTTAGGCTAACGAGCCCGAAGCCGACCAGCGCGATGCTGTGCCCAAGGATCCGAGCGTGGCGGCAACAGCCGTTTCAACAAGGTAAACAGTTCGAGGCGAATCGCATTCGCATTGGGCGGTCGCACACCGGCGAAGACGCGGACTGAATCATCGCAAACGCGCGGCGCCGTGACCGCGGGAGCCCAAGGCGCGTAATTCCCGTACAGCGCTTCGGTATTCAAACAGCGTCGTCTGTCCCGCCTTGACAGCGCGCTCGAAGTCCATGCGTGCGGCCTCAACGTCGCCCTCAGCCAGCCGCATTGACGCTACGTAAAAGTACGCTTGGCACTCACGCGTTTTGCTTTCACGCGAGGAGGTCGACTGGGCCGTGGTAAGAAAGGCCGACCGGGCCACATCACCGTCTAAGAACGCGGCAATTAGAGCCTGCCAATCGTCGGGCGTGCTCTTGCGCCGCTCCGCCAATTCGTGCACCGCGGAGTGCGCTGATTCCCGGTCACCACGACGCAAATGTACGAGTGCGGTTCTGATTCGTGCGTACTCGTCGTGCTTGGAATCGAGTTGCATCGTCCGGGCAAAGTCTGCCAGTGCGCCGTCCCACTGTTCGCCGTCGTAGTAGAGGCAGCCACGTTCGTACACTAGGGTTGGATTGTTCGAATCGAGAGCGATGGCTCGCGTGAAGTCGTGTATGGCGGCGACATCGTTATCCATCTCTCGGTACGCGCGAGCGCGGGCCGCGTACGCCGCGGCCGATTTGGAGTTTCGTTCGACAGCAGCGTTCAGATCGTTCAGACCAGCTCCCAGATGTCCCATTTCAACCCGCATGCTACCGCGGTCGAGATAGCCCTGCGCATTGTTGGGCTCGATTTCGATTGCACGGTCGTACTCGGCCACTGCTCCAGTGAGATCGTGCTGCAATCCCTTCACTGTCCCAAGATTTCGCCACGCCTGCGCATACCGCGGATTCAGACGAACGGCCGTTTCGAAGTCTTCCCGCGCGCCCTCAAGATCGTTGTTACGCATCCGTTCACTGCCCCGATTATTGAAGCTGGCCGGATTCGCAGGATCGATGCCGATTGCTGATGAATAGTCGGCGATCGCGCCCTCGATATCACCAACGGCCGAACGGCAGAACGCTCGAGTCCCGTAGGCGAAAACATTTGAAGGATCAGCGGCGATCACCTGATCCAGTTCGGCGCGACAACCTCGATAATCTTTGGCTTTGAATTTCCTGAGCGCGCCATCTACCGAACTGGGCTGTGGTCGCTGTGTTCTGTTGCATGCGCCGATCATGACGACCAACGCCAACAACAGCATCGTCAGCCGTGGACGAAATGGCTGCGACGCCGCCTGCAACGCCTGTTCAGATTGAAGCGTCCGCATACCGTTGTTCACTCGGCTCGCGCTGAATTGCCATCCTGAACCACCATTG
Organism: Bryobacterales bacterium; assembly: GCA_027459465.1. Classification (GTDB taxonomy): domain Bacteria; phylum Acidobacteriota; class Terriglobia; order Bryobacterales; family Bryobacteraceae; genus JAJYKC01. The sequence goes on from DAIDIH010000410.1 coordinate 133,404, forward strand.
ATAGGGGGCGGGTGGCACGAGCAAGCGTCAAGATCGTCGAAATTATCAGTCTACCAATAACCACGATCGCTAGCGGTCGTTGCACGTCTGCGCTCGCACTCGTACTGGCGAGAGCGCAATCGGCAGAAGCCGAAACTTGCAACGGACGCGTCATCAGTACAGAATAGAGACGCGCGAGAGCGCCTTCGCGCACGGCATCCGCCGTGAAGGCTCCGCCGCGCCGGTATCTCATCGATGAAGGCTACCATCACGATTCCATCGAGTAACAGCCACACCGGACACCGCGATGAATCCCACAACGGCACTCATCGAGAAGTGATGCTGCGCCCGAGTAACGGGAGAATGCCGCCACTCTAGCCGATGCCCGAATTCAGTAGAGGATCGAAAACCTCCGTTTGGCAGTGCTAGGGGCGGCAAAACCCAGGTGGGATGCCGGGAACGTTATCGGCTTTAGAAGTCGGCCTCCCGGCGATCTCGACTTAACGTTGCCAGGCGCCCAGACGTCCCGTCCCACTTGCGTCTATGCCATCATAATAGATAACCATTCAATGGCGGGTTGGTCCACAATTCGACGGATCGTTACGGTCGTGGTGCTGCTGATGGCGGCGACCGAAATTTTTGCCTGCCAGCTTATATCCCCGGATTCCTGCATTTTTTCGAGCCACCACACACCGGACTCCAGTGAAGGAGGTTCGGGCGACGGCTGCCTCTGCTGTTGTGCTCACATCGTGATCGCCGCTCCGGTGATGCCGCTGGTCCCGGCGGGTGTTGTTTCAGCCGCTCTTCCCTTCAAGGTGATCCAAACACCTGACGCCCCTGCACCCGGCATCGAGCATCCACCCCGTTCCTGAGTCTCCTTACCAAATTCCATTGATTCTGTTCTAAAGGAGATTCCATGAAGAGGAACTGTGTCTTGCCTCTTTGCTTGGGCGCCGTGTTCGTGTGCGTTCCGGCAAAGCCGCAAGGAGGAGCCCAGACCACGCTGGAGGATTTGGTACGCGCCAGCCTGGATAAAAATCGAGAGGTGCTCGCTCTACGTCAGAGCGTGGCTCAAGCGCGAGGCTTGGCTCGCCAGGCCGCGATGCATCCCGCGCCGAGCATCGAAGCTGAAGGACTAAGCGGGCGACCGCTGGGTAGTCCCGGCGATCAGGAGTTCTCGGCCGCGTTCGTGCAGCCTGTTGAAGCGTTCGGCAAGCGTAAGAACCGCGTGCGCGTGGCCGACTCCGCGATTGCTTTGGCCCAGGCTGAACTTGACGAGCGCAGCACTCAGATCGCCTACGAGATTGAGACAGCGTATCTGTCGGTGATCTACGAAAGGGAACGCAGTGCAGTGCTCGATCGAGTGTCGGACAGCCTTAAGGAATCCCTGAGGCTAACCCAGGCCCGCGTCCGCGAAGGAGATGCCGCGCCGCTCGAAGCGCAGTTGCTGGTGGTGGAGCAGAGCCGGACGGATGCTCAACGCGCCGACGCTGCCGGACGGCTCGCATCGGCTGAGCTCGACCTTCGACGAATCGTCGGGTTGAAGGCCAGCGACGCATTGCCCGTCATTGGCCCTGCAACAGGTGGCCGGGTCGGGCTTTCGTTGGAACAGTTCACTTCCCGCGCGCTGGAAAAGCGAGCCGACCTCCGAGCCGCGCGTGTGCTCGAACAGCAGGGAGAAGCGGAATCCGCGCTTGCCAAATCGGAAGCTCATCCCGACGTGACGGTATCGGCTCGATACACTCACCTCCAGGAAAGCTTTGAGAACAAGTATGGACTTACGTCCTCTGGCGCTCTCACCCCAATTCGGGACCAGTTCAACACTCTGAGTCTCGGAGTCTCGGTACCGTTGGTGACGAAACGGCGGAATCAGGGTGCAATCGAAGCCGCAGAATCTGGCGCGGCGAGTGCCCGGCTGAGACGCGAGCACCTGGAATCGACGATTCCCCTTGAGGTGCAAAGCGGGTATGAACGCTGGACTGCCGCTGAGAAAACCCGCGATTTGCTTCGAGACGGCGTGATTGGGCAATCAAACAAGAATTTGGCTGTCGTGCGCGAAGCCTATCAACTCGGGCAGTTGCGTTTGATTGATGTGCTCAATGAGCAACGCCGCCTCACAGACAGCGAGTTCACATACCTCGATGCTCGTGTTCAGGCAGCTCGCGCGCTGGCGGATCTTGAGCGTCTTTCAGGAGGGCTATTGCCATGAAGAGATTTTCGTTTCTGATCGTCTGTGCGTTGGTGATTGTCTCGTGCGGCAAGGAGAAGACGGCGTCTGGACCGGACAACAAAGCCGAAGCTGCAAAGGCGGGCTCAGAGGAGCACGAAAAGGCTGAATCTAAAGACGAGGCAAGCACAGTTGAGATCACGCCCGAAGCACAGCAGCGGAGTGGCATCGTGGTCGCACCGGCCGTTACGACTTCGATGACCCAAGCGCTCCAAGCTGTCGGCACTGTGCAGGCGATCGACAGCAGCATCGCCCATATTCGCCCGTTGACGCGCGGCAGACTCCAGGACGTGCTGGTCAAAGTCGGTGATCGCGTAGGCGCCGGCCGGGTGCTCGCTCAGATGGACAGCATCGAAGCCGGCGAGATCCTGACGCAATATAACTCCACTCAAGCGGAGTTGCAGCGCCTGAAGATCCAGATTGCGGCCCAGCAGCGGCAGGTGGAGCGTAACCGCCGCTTGGCTGAGATCGGAGCTGTACCTCAGAAAGAGTATGAATTCAGTCTTGCCGAACAGCAGGGCATCCAGGAGGGCATTCGCGCGCAGGAAAGCACGATTGCTGGACTAGCTGCTCGATTGCGCCGGTTCGGAATTACCGATCCTTCAGGCGACGCGGCTCCGATGACAGCCATCCGCGCTCCCTTTGCCGGTGTGATCATTCATGTGGCAGCAGCGCCCGGCGATGTTGTTGAGTCGGGCGCCGAACTCTTGTCGGTCGCCGACCTCTCGACGGTCTACGTTCAAGCCCAAGTGTACGAGAAAGATCTCGGACAGGTTCGCGTCGGACAAACAGCGTCGATCAGCATCGATTCCTATCCTGGCGAACACTTCTCGGGACGCGTGACGTCGATCAGCGATCTGATCGATCCTCAGACGCGAACCGCCGCCGTGCGGTGCCAAGTCGCGAATCCAGGTGGCCGTCTAAAACTGGATATGCTTGCCACGGTCCAGTTGCCGACGTCGCTCAAGCGTGCGGCGCTTTCCGTTCCTACGGACGCGGTACAGGACATTGAAGGGAGAGCCGTGGTCTTCGTGCGAACCTCGCCCTCAAGTTTTACCGTTCGTGAGGTCGAAACCGGTTCCTCTGCCGGCGGCCGAATCGAAATCACTCGGGGATTGAAGGACGGCGAGCCCGTCGTGTCGAAAGGGGCGTTCGCTGTCAAATCGGTTCTTCTCGGCAAAGAACTGAAGGAAGAGAAGGAGTGATTCGGCCATGATCGACAAACTCATCGCATGGAGCATCCGATGGCGGCTTTTCGTAGTCCTTCTCGCTCTTGGTCTCGTGGGCGCCGGGATTTACTCGGCAATTGGTCTGCCGATAGACGTTGTTCCGGACGTCACTACGAATCAAGTTCAGATCAATACGCTCGCCCCTGCTTTTGCTCCGTTGGAGATGGAGCAGTACGTGACCTCGCCGATCGAAGTTGCCATGAGCAGCCTGCCTCACAAAGAAGAAATCCGCTCCCTCTCGCAGTTCGGTCTTTCGCAAGTAACGATTGTCTTTCCCGACGATGTGGATCCCTACGCTGCCCGACAGTTGGTGCTTGAACGATTGCGCGACGTGGAACGGGACCTCCCTCCGGGCGTGGCGCCCGAACTGGCCCCGATCTCGACCGGGTTAGGCGAAATCTATCAATTCACGGTAGAAGACGTCTCCGGCAAAAACCTCCATTCACTGATGGAACGGCGGACACTTCTCGACTGGTTCATCAAGCCACAGCTCCGAACGGTTCCCGGTGTGATCGAGGTCAACAGTTTCGGAGGCGAGGAGCAGCAGTATGAGGTTCTGGTTGATCCCATGAAGTTGGCCGGATATGGACTCACGTTGCGCGAGGTCATTGATGCTATCGCAGCCAACAATCTGAATGCTGGTGGCGGATATCTCGAACACGGAGGCGAGCAGGAGTTGATCCGGGGCGTGGGACTGATCCGGAGCGAAAGTGACATCGGCGGAATTGTCGTTGCGGCGCATCATGGAACGCCGGTCTATGTCAGCTCAGTCGCGGAAATACGGCGCGGCGCGCAGATCCGGCAAGGCGCTGCAACGCGCGACGGAAGAGGCGAGACCGTCATGGGAATTGCCATGCTGCTTAAGGGAGAGAACAGCCGGGAAGTTGCTGGCCGCATCTCGGAGCGTTTGCAGGAGGTGCAAAAGGCTCTTCCGGCCGGTGTGAAAATCGAGCCGTTTTACGATCGCAGCACACTGGTTAACAGTACCGTCCGAACGGCAACGCGGAATTTGATTGAAGGCGGTTTGGTTGTTATGGCGGTCCTCTTTCTCTTTCTGCTCCAGTTCCGCGCTGGGCTGATCGTTTCCTCGGCGATTCCGCTGGCAATGCTGGTGGCGATCATAGGGATGCGATATTTCGGAATTTCGGCGAACCTCATGAGCCTTGGCGCAATCGATTTCGGGCTGATCGTCGACGCGGCTGTAATCATCGTCGAGAACTGCGTGCGCAGGCTTGGGGAGAGGCGTCGTGAATTAGGCCGTGCCCTCTCCGGGGAAGAGCGGCGCGCCACGATCCACGGAGCGAGCGTTGAGGTTCGAAAGGCGGGACAAGTGGGCGAAATCCTGATCATTGCCGCCTATTTGCCCATCGTGTCCTTAGTGGGTATCGAGGGGAAGATGTTCCGGCCGATGGCGTTCACCGTAATCTTCGCGCTCTCGGGTGCCCTGGTGCTGAGTTTGACGCTGATACCAGCGTTATCCGCCCTATTGCTCAGAGAGCCGCACCGCATTCCGAAGGAGCAGCCGTCGAAGACTACGTTCGAAGCCGACAATCCAATCATCCATTTCATTGCCCGCTTCTACGCGCCGATCTTGCGCGGAGCGATGCGACATCGCCTTCTGACGGCAGTGGGCTCGGCTTTGTTTGTCATCGCATGTCTCGCCCTCTATCCGTTTCTCGGGGCGGTGTTCCTGCCCAAACTGGATGAGAACGCGATCGCAATCAACGTCAACCGGTTGCCCAGTGTTTCCCTGTCCGAAGCCGTGCGTATGACAACCGCGCTTGAAAAGATCGTGCGCGAATTCCCAGAGACGCAAACCGTGGTCAGCCGCATCGGCAGGCCAGAGATCGCGACCGACCCAATGGGTCCGAACATGGGCGACACCTACGTTTTCCTCAAACCTGTGGCGGACTCCAGAACAGAAAACCGCCGTGAGGAACTCGTCACCAAAATGGCCGACCGGCTTAACAAGGTCCTGCCTACGCAAGCCTATTCCTTTTCACAACCGATTGAATTTCGCATGCAGGAGTTGATCGAAGGCATCGGAGCAAGGTCCGATGTGGTGATCAAAATCTTTGGAGATGATCTGGCGACGCTGCGCGAACAGGCAGATCGAACTGCGCGTATCCTCGGCAAGGTGCCTGGCGCCGCTGATGTTAAGGTTGAGCAGACCAGCGGCCAGCCCGTACTGCAAGTTGCGATTGATCGCGCCGCGTTAGCACGTTACGGAATCAATGTGGCGGACGTTCAGCAGGTGGTACAGACTGCGATCGCCGGCACTGAAGCGACCCGCGTGCTGGAAGGCTTCCGTCGTTTCGAATTGGTTGTTCGCCTGAAGCCAGAGGCCCGGCAGAATGCGCGGGACTTGGCAAACCTGCTGGTGAGCGCGCCAAATGGACAAAGAATTCCTCTTGCGCAACTGGCACACATCGGCACGGAAACAGGCCCTGTCGAAATCGCCCGCGAAAACGGACAGCGGCGCATCTCAGTTGAAGCTAACGTTCGTGGGCGCGATATCGGGAGTTTCGTCGAGCAGGCGCAGACGGAAGTGGCGCGCGAAATGCAGCTACCGCCAGGCTACATCATGCAATGGGGCGGTTTATGGGAGAACCTGGAGAGCGGGAGGAACCGATTGCTGATAGTCGTGCCGGTCACATTCCTGTTCATCTTCATGCTTCTGTTTGCAACATTCCACTCAGCACGGCTCGCGACGTTGGTTTTCACGGGCATTCCGTTTGCCGTGACCGGCGGAATCCTTGCGCTCCTGCTGCGGGGAATGCCATTTTCTATGAGCGCCGGAGTCGGCTTCATCGCAGTTTCGGGCGTGGCGGTGCTTAATGGGCTCGTCCTTGTAGCCTTCATTGGCCGATTCCGAGAGCGAGGGGAGCCTCTGGAGGCAGCCGTCTATCAGGGCACTCTACTCCGTCTGCGCCCTGTGCTGATGACAGCCGCGGTAGCCAGCCTGGGCTTCCTTCCCATGGCCCTTTCAATCAGCGCCGGCGCAGAAGTACAGCGGCCATTGGCGACAGTCGTTATCGGCGGAATTGTGACCTCGACATTTCTCACGTTGCTGGTGCTGCCTGCCGTCTACCCATGGTTTGCCGGCAGAAATACCCAGGAGCCCGGAGGCCTCGGTGGCTTCTGACCGTGTCCAACTGGTAAAGCGCGGCCAACGGCTGGAATACTTCACAATCCTTTGGAACAGTCTTGAAGCTGTTGCAGCGCTTATCTCTGGTCTCATCGCGGGAAGCGTTGCCTTGGTCAGTTTTGGCCTCGATAGCTTCATCGAGGTAGCGAGCGGAGCGGCGTTGCTCTGGCGCCTTCAACAGGACCGAGATAGGGCCGGTCGAGAGAGGGCGGAGCGCCTGACCTTGCGCATCGTGGGTTTCTGCTTCCTGCTGCTCTCGGCGTATGTCGCCTATGAGTCAATGAGCGCAATGATGACGAGGCACTCCCCGGAAAAAAGCCCTGTCGGTATAGCGATCGCTCTGGCTTCACTGGTTGCCATGCCGTTGCTGTCCCGCGCCAAGCGCCGAATCAGCGAGGGGATCGGGAGCGCAGCGATGGCCGCTGATGCCCGCCAAACCGATTTCTGCGCGTACCTCTCGGGCATCCTGCTTGGCGGTTTGCTTCTCAACGCCTTGTTCGGCCTCTGGTGGGCAGATCCTGTAGCCGGCCTTATCATGGTGCCGATCATCGTTAAGGAGGGCATTGCCGGATTGCAGGGCAAATCGTGCTGCGATAGCTGTAGCAATTGAGTCGCCGCGCGTCCGCGTTCTCGAAACGTGATTCACGCGGTCAGGACCAGAACCGGGGATCGTTCGGTATTTATGGCTGCCAAAAGAACCACAAGGGAACGGTCCCAAAACGAGATTGACCCTCGTTTCCGGCCAACGTAGAAGCTTTCGCCGCAGATCGTCTCGTCAGCGGAGGAAGGGGAGAGCACGCAACCATTTTCCACGAGGCCGCCTCTCGCTCGCGGCTAGGTTCTGCCACGATCATTGAAAAAGATTTCTGGGTCTGCTGAACGCTCCAAAATTTTTCCCAGTCCGATGCTGCCGGGCCCGCTCTTCAAACGTGGAACCTCGCCTTCCAAGGTCATCGAACGTTTCTCCGAAGACGTTGACATCGTCGTCCTCGCCCGGCCGGTTCACCGGAGAACAAAACCCTCCCAAACGCCACGGGGCACAAACAAGCGGAACCGAAAGCTGGATAAACTGGCGGGGCAAATGTTCGGAGACTATTCAGGGCATCATCCTCGAAGAGCTTCAGCAGTCAAGGGCCGCGCGGCAATATACGATCGCCGAACGATTTGGCACTCCGCGGGTATGACAGCCTGATGATGGGCAGGCATTCCCGAAGTTTGCTCGCTCTGCAACGCCAGACCGTGCCGTTCTCGGGCTGAGTATCGTAGGGACCACCTCCGAGGTCCGATGCACGAAAAGGGCAAGAAAAGGGCAATGTCGATTTTCGAGCCCTGCGGCCCGAAAATCGAAAATTGCAAATAACTGATTTTAAAGATGGAATTGGTCGGGGCGAGTGGATTCGAACCACCGACCTCCTGGTCCCGAACCAGACGACCCTCGCTATCTCCATGATTACAGGGAGAATATTTTTGCAGGAAATTTCATTTTAGGCACCAAAAGTACGTTCGTGGGTGGGTAATTGGGTGGGTAGTTTTCACCTGATC